>CAIVGO010000293.1 GCA_903905445.1 uncultured Bacteroidota bacterium | reverse complement strand
CGCTTTTTGCAATTGAATTTTACAATCATCATAAAACCCGCGTTTGTACAACACCGATATGCTTTGCAATATTTGGTTAAGTCGATAATCTACCGATTGCAATTCATCGAACGATTGCAGGCATTTTAGGATCAATTCATATAAATAGGCCTTTAATTCGGAGTATTTTTTGCCTTCTACCGCTGCATCCTGATAAATTTTTTGCTGCAATACCAGGTCATCAAAATCTTCCATCGCTGCCATCGCTTCAAAAAGTTGCAGGTATTTGCTGTCACGTTCCGTTTTTCCCCGCACATAAATGCGGAAGTATCGCTTCTCTGGACGACTAAGCGCATGAATTAGTTGAAAAAGTCTGTCGGAAGGAGGTTTGGCCATGATTTAAATTCAAGGTCAAAATTGTCGGATATCTTTCAGAAATCCAAAATTAAAATGAGGCTCAGAAACCTGACTTATGCCTTAAAGTTGGATTGCTGGCGGCGGGCTGCTCCAGTACTTTTGTCTCAGTTCTGGTTCAAATAAAATCCGTTGTCTTATGAATGCTTTCTCAATTCGCCGCGCTGATGTTGAAATGCCTGTGCAAGGTGCCCGTGCCGTATCCATCGCTCCTGATAAAATAAATACGCCTGCGTCGCAACCGGCCGCAAAGGGCAATAAAATTATGTTGCCTACGATGGAGGGATTGTGTTTTGAAAAAGTAAAACAGATCGCCTACCTCGAGGCAAGTGGCAATTATACAGTGCTGCATTTTACCGATGCCCGTCAAGTGCTGGTGTGCAAAACCCTGCGGGAAGTTGAGCAACTCCTGCCCGAATCTGCTTTTACCCGCATACACCGTTCGCATACCATCCATCTACGGCATATTAAAAAGTATGTACGGGGCAAAGGAGGCTATGTCATCCTGCAAAATGGCGTGACCCTTACCGTTTCTGCTGGCCAAAAAGATGCCTTTATCGAGGCTTTGAAATATTATTTCGGATAACCCTGTACCATTCCCCAAAAAATAATTGATCGGGCGGGCATGGGCTCGCCCGAGCCAGACCGAGGGGATCTTGTTCCCTGTTCGTATAAATCAGCCGGTTTATACCAACAGTAAGGGTTTGGTTTAGCGCCGGGCGCGGAAAGTCGTGTCCGGCGTTATTTTTTTCCCAAAATCTGTTTCAGGGCCTGCACACTTGCCTGGGTTTCGGCCGATCGATACGCCTCCAGGATATCTATTTTTTCGCGTTTACTAAGGTGCAAACTAAGGGAGGCTTCGCGGTTTTTGCGCACTGGATGGTATATGAATCGAATGATGTCCACCCGTTGTTTGCCCATCAGATCGCTGAGCAGTGCCAGCATATTATCTTGTTCAAAATCTTGTATGGCGGTAATGTTCCCCGCTGCTGTGGCTGGCGTGAGCAAACTTTCAAGGATGCCTTTTGTATCGCTTACGGTAATGGCATCTATTTTTTCCCAGCATCGAATCTGTACAAACACAACTCCGCTGGTATTTTCCGTAATCCAATCGCGGAAACTGTGTACAAACCGGGTGGCCAGGCCAAGGCCATAATTATCGCGGACCCCCGCATCCATAATTTCCAGGGAAGGAACGGTGGGTAACCACACATTGGGCAAAATGAGCGGAAACGTACAATTCATGCGCAAGGCATTCGTAAAAGCCAGACTATCAGCGCCTTGTGCCTTGAAAAATGCACCAAAATCGACCCCGTCTACTTCTGTTTGGTGTACCACCTGGCGCGGGCCGGGTGGTTTCATGAGGTACGAAACGCCTTGGGAGCTGATCAGCATGCGCCGAGAATCATTGAGGATAAAAGGCGACAGTACCATCATCGGGATCTGGGCCTTTGCTTCGGGCTGGCGATAATAACTCAGGCGGTGGTTGAGGCGTCCGTGGTAATTTTCATTCAGTTGACGCTCAAACAAATAGCCACGGTCTTTGCGGTAAGAATAATCGCCCGATTCAAAACTGCTGAGTGGAAAAAAGATATCATTGGCTACAATGGCAAACGTGACCGGATTCAGGAGATCTTTCCCAACGTCTTCGATTGCACTTGTATCATAGAGCGAAATGTTTTCACCCAGCTGTTGACGCAAGGCCATTTCTCGAAAATAGGCCGCTGCGAGCATGCCACCCGAAGCGCCGGTGATCAAAGCCGTGTGTTTGAACAACGCACCGTCTAGTGCTTTATCGGCTTGTTGAAGGGTTTGCATGGTCCATAAAGCAGAGCGCAAGCCGCCGCCACTCACACAAATAAAGACCATTTTGGGTTTTGGTTTTTCGGGACTGCGGTTTTTGGCGAGCCAATGCTCCAAAATGGCTTCTGTTGCGGTTTTATCTTGCTCTACCTGGTTGCGCCGACATAAGTTTTCGAGGGCGCTGTAATGATAGATACTCCGGGTTTCATGGTTGTAGTTTAATCCATAGGCCTTGTTTCGATAGTTTAAAAAGCCCAAACCTGTTAAAAAGTTGACCGCCAGCATCAATGCAATAAACACCGAAGTGCCCCACTGCCGAAACCAGAAGGAGATCGCGCCAAACATGGCCAGGGCCATACTCGCCAGCAAAAACAGGGTGGCCGCTGTCGGGATGCGCACCCACGGACTTTCCATGAAGAAACCCATGGACATGAGGAGCATCAATGCGATGAGTTGGACCACCACGGCATTCCAATGGTTTTGGCGGAATACAGCCTCTAATATTTGCTGGTTGTAATGCGAAACACTGCGTACCAGTCGAACCCGGAAGCGCTCATTGAGGTAAGTATCTACCCGCCAGCGTGTAAATCCGGCCCGAATTTCCCAAACCGTCGGAATACGTTGACCGGGAATCAACAGGCGACCACCAGGCTGTGGGATAAACTTGAGCGGACGTAAAATCGCGCCAATGTCTTTATTGGTAAAATACAAATAGACAACGATCAGCAAAATGAGGGTTGTAGCGCCCAGCATGAAACCTGCCAGGTTCCAAAAAATAGCCCCGGATTCGGTAAATTCGTCGTGCCATTGAAACCAGGTGGACGCTGAAATCCAGGCGCTGAGAAATCCCAGTGGAACCAGGCTGTTGTTGATGCTGAATTTGGTAAAAGGGGTATCCAAGGTGGCCAAAAAGGGAAAACGGCTCGCGCAAAGCAAGTAACTGGTCAGGTTCCAGATCATCACAAATGCGCCAAAGGCCGCGCCGGAAATGAAAAAACTCCAAAAATTAACCTCTCCCAGGTATTCAGGGGTGAGCATCAGGTAATGAATGCCAAAAAAACGGCCCAAAAAACCGGTCGAAAACAATCCAAGAATTACCCAGATCCCAATCATGACCAGGTGGTTGCGCAAATGCAGGATGAGCAGGCGCACCGGAAAGGAGTAATAAAGCCGGCGAAAAAACATGGGAAAAGGATTGGAGCCAGCAATATGCACCATGCACATCGCCATCAAATGAATGAGTTTGTAACGTGCAAACTGATAAATTATGTTGAAACAACTTATGGATTTCTTGTTAATGCCGCTTTTTAGACCGATTCTAGTGCAGTAACACCCGGATCGTTTCAATTTTGCGATCGCTGACCAGTTCCAGGACAAATGTTTTGCCATCCAGTTCAATGCGCGCACCTTGTTCGGGTATGGTTTGGGTGGCCGTCACGAGGTAACCGGAAAGGGTATTGTATTCGCCCTCCGGAAGTTTGAGCGCAGGATATTGTTCGTTTAAGTAGGTAATATCTAGTCTGCCAGAAAACAAAAACTCGTTTTCGTTCACTTGAACTTCTATAAATTCTTCCTGGTCGTGTTCGTCGTCTATTTTTCCAAAAAGCTGTTCCAAGGCATCCTCCAGGGTGACCAATCCAGCCAGGCTACCGTATTCATCCACAACACAAGCTATATTGGTGCGGTTTTTTATAAATTTATGGAGCAAGTCATTTACCGGAATACTTTCTGGAACAAAAGTGATGGGCATGACAATACTTTGGATGTTTTCGGGGCGGGCAAATAGTTGTTGTACATGCACATAGCCCAGCACTTTATCCAGTTCCCCATCCGTAATTAATATACGAGAAAGGCTGCTTTCTATAAAACGTTGTTGTAAGGTTGCTACGGATTCGGATACGTCATGGTACACAATTTCAGGGCGGGGGGCCATACAATCCTGGGCACGCACTTGTTTGAGGTGCAAGGCGTTTTCGAGCAGTTCCATTTCCATTTCTTCCTCAGCGGCATTGCCCGAATTATTTTGTTGTACGAGGTATTCCAACAACGCAGCATCACCATCGGTAATCGGGCTGCTGTAAAAGTGGCCAACAATCCAGTTTCGAAACAACAGCAGGGAAAAAAACAGGACTAAACTGAGGGTAAGCGGACCTGCCCAATCAGAACCCAAGGTGAAATGCAGGACAGGTAGTGCAAAAATGGCAATAAGTGTCACCGCCAACACCAAAAGATAGGTCGCCTGGAAGTGGTGGCTTCCTATTCGAAGGGCTGCTTTCCAGCCCGATGTTCGTTTGGATGGGTCGTCCATAAGTTGTGTTATTGGATCACATTGTTGAGTTGGTCTACCTTAATGCGGCCTTTGGGCACCAAAATTTTCCAGTAGGTAAAATCCTGGTCGGCTTCCAGGCCATAGCCGTATATAATTTCACCGGGTTTGGTCACTTTCACAAATTTTTCGGTGTACACCTTTGCCGTTTTTTCATCCCAAATCAATTCCTCGGTTTCCAGTCTTTCTCGCTTGGCGGTCAGCATCACCACGCTATCCCGGGCGATGATTTCGCCTTTCTCCTGTCGGCGCACGGCGGTTTTGGCGGTCAGGGTACTGCGCACCGAAAGATCGGGTGCCATAAATTGAATTTGCACGCCCAGCGGAAACTCTTGCCGCGGATTTTCACGGTCCACGTGGTTGTATAAAACAGGACCTGTAACCCGCACCCGCACCATCGCGCTGTCCGAATAAATGATTTCTACCTCCCGCGCCTCTTCTACGGCTACATTATCTTCTGTAAAAACCTGCCGCGTTTCTTTTTTTAACGATTCACAGGCCCCCAGGATCAAGAGCCATCCCGACAAGCAGGTCAATAACAGGACGAATTTTATTCGATTCATTTTTTGGATAAAAAACCGTTTCAAATGCTAACGGATGATGCGTTTGGTGCCCCAGCGTACAATAAACAGCAATGCAGCCAAGATCAAAACAAAATAGCCGACCGGTAAGTTGACCCAAACAACCAAACGTGTGCGATCCAGCAAATACATCAGGGCCAAAACCGCACAAATCATGGTGATTAACGTCGAAATTTTATCAAAACCGGGTATGTAATCAAATGGAACACTGCGTTGAATAATAGAAAGCGTCAGGATCATCGACAAAACCGGCACAATTTGCACCAGAATATTGGCATTCATGATGCTGCCTCTTTCAAATATAAATAGATAAACGCTGAAGGCTGTAGCAAAGATGCCTGGCACACAAACTAAATAGATCAGCACCGAATACAAGTATTTCCAAGGCGATAAATGGCCTTCGCCTTTTCCCATGAAACCCGCAAGCAGGGCCGTAAAGGGAATTCCCAGAAAATACGCAAGCACAATAAAAGGATGGGCTCCCAGATAATCAAAAAATTCACGCAGGGTCATAGGACGTCAGGTTAACGTTTAGTGTTCTAAAATTTCACAAATGTACTTAAAGCAAGCAAAAAAATGGGCGATTATTTGCCGCCTCAAAACGGGGGGGGGTATAGTCAATGCAAAATGGTTGTGAAAACAGTTGGCTTCTAATCCATTGAAAATCAAATTTTCTTATCCATCCATCCTCCAAATCCATTTAAATCTGGGTTTATGGGAGCAAAATAAACGATTACCTTCGCGCTTGCTCGCGGCCGATCGCGAACGTTCAAACAAGCCAATTTTTTCCAAGCGTATCCAATTGATCAATCCGTGACGTATAGAAACATCCGCCTGCATCCTTTCCTGCGCTTGATATATTTGTGTCTTAGGGGCATCGCCTGGGTAAGTATTCGGGTGTACTACCGGGCGCGCCTGGTACTCGGACGCGCGTATTTTCGTTTCGATGGCCCCGCAATTGTCGTTAGTAATCACCCAAGTACACTTACGGATGTGCTGAATGTGGGTATTGAAATTCGGCAGGAAATGTTTTTTCTCGCCAATTACGGGCTGTTCAAGCATCCGGTAAGCAATTGGATATTGACCCGGCTGTTTTGCATCCCGATCAAACGGAAAGAGGATGTGCCGGAAGGCGCGCAGCGCAACAATGATGTTTATTTTGAACAATCCTACCGGCATCTCGAGCAAAATGGGGTGTTATTCATCGCGCCAGAGGGCTATAGCTGGATGAATCGCTTTGTCCGTCCGCTGAAAACCGGCACCGCCCGTATTGCATTTGGCACCGAAGCCCGCAACAACTGGCAAAAAGACCTGAAAATTATCCCAGTCGGGCTTTCTTACAGCCAGCCCAACCATTTTAGGAGTAATCTGGTGGTACAGGCGGGCGCCCCGGTGTACTTGCGCGACTGGCGTGCGGCTTGGGAACAGGATCCTGAAAAAGCCATTATCGACCTGACCCTGCACCTCGAACAATGCCTCAAAACCCTCAGCATCCATAGCCGCGATGAGGCAGGTGAACAGTTGTTGGAACAACTAGAAACCTTGTTGCAAAACACCCACGCATTGCCCCAACAAGCGCAATTTGAACGCTGTCAGGCGCTTGCACAACATTGTTTGGAGGATCCGGAACTGGCAATTTCCGTAAATCGTTATTTCGATGGCCTTCAGGAGCATGCAGTATCGGACGAAGGCGTATCGGCATTTATTGCCCCCCAGGCAGGGATGCAGCTGGCCACCGATGGTTTGCGGCTTGCGCTGGGATTTCCATTTTTTATCCTGGGTATTTTATTCTGGTTTTTGCCCTGTTTTTTGCCTTGGTTGCTGGCAAAAAGGCTGCGCTTATATATTGGCTATGATTCCAATGTAAAAATATTGGCAGGTTTATTTACCTTTCCCTTGGCATTCTGGCTGTTGTTCCGAATTACCACATTCCAAACAGGAGATTGGATAACGGGTTTGTTGGCAGTGGGCTTTTTTGTAGGTTTAGGCTTGTTTTGCACGCGTTTTTGGGACATACTGCAACGTTTTCGCGCACGACAGGCCGCCGGGAAACTTGCTGTTCGGACACCAGCCATTTTTGCCGAATTGGTCCACCAACGCGCCGAAATACTTCAATATTTGTCAAAAAAACCTGCGGGTTTGGCTTCATATTTAACATAAACCAATCTTAATCATAAAATAAGGAATCACGTATGCACCTCGGAACTGTACGCGCTGACACGCCGTCTTGTACGGAGCTGATCCATTTAAACAACGCGGGCGCCAGCATCCCGCCCACCATTGTACTCCAAACCATTCAGGATTATTTGAGCCTGGAAGCGCAGGTGGGTGGCTATGAAGCCGCCGATCAAAATGCGGAGGCTATTGCCGCATTTTATACCGTCCTGGCAAAATTTATCAACGCCCAACCCCGCAATATTGCTTATGCCAACAGCGCTACCGACGCTTACAATAAAGCATTGAGCGCCATTCCTTTCCGTGCAGGTGATTTGATTTTGACCACCGATAATGATTACAGTTCCAACCAGATTGCGTTCATGGCGCTCGAAAAACGGTTTGGCGTTCGGGTGATGCGCGCACGCGATTTGCCAGAAGGGGGTGTCGACCCATCCGATATGGAAACCCTCATTCGGGCACACCACCCGGCCCTGGTAGCCGTAACACATGTGCCTACCAACAGCGGATTGGTGCAAAATATCGCCGCAATCGGGAAAGTTTGCCGCGAAGAAAACGTCTGGTACCTGGTCGATGCCTGTCAGTCGTTCGGCCAAATCGCCCTTGATGTAGAAGCGATTGGCTGCGACTTTTTGTCGGCAACCATGCGAAAATACATGCGTGGGCCGCGGGGCGTTGGCTTTTTGTATGTATCCGACAGGGTATTGCAGGCTGGTTTGGAATTAATGTTGCCCGATATGCATGGCGCGACCTGGACGGCCCCCGACCAGTATGAACCGATACCTGATGCCCGCCGGTTTGAATATTTTGAAATATCGCCCGCCCTCTTGTTGGGTAGCAAAGTGGCCATTGAATATGCCGTTCGAATGAATATGGCCTTGATTGAACAACGTGTTGGGGATTTGGCGGGTTATGTCCGACACCTGATTGCCGAATTGAAAGGCGTACAAGTGCTGGATCAAGGCGACCACCTGTGTGGCATTGTTACGGTTTATCATAAAAAATGGGATCCGGCAAAAATTATGGCTTATTTGCAAGAAAATAAGGTGAATTGCCGTATTTCGAACTTACAAGCAGGGCAAATTGACTTTGCGCGCAAAAATGTACCTTGGGCGCTGCGAATCAGTCCACATTATTACAACAACGTTCAGGATATCGAAGACTTCATTGAGATATGCAAAAAATACTAAATAAATACGCCCGTTTGCTCACCCAGTATTGCATGGAGGTAAAACCGGGGGACAAGGTGTACATCAGCAGCACCATGCTGGCCGAACCGCTCGTGCGCGAAGTGTACCGAGAGGCCTATGCAGCAGGTGCCGCTTTGGTGGAATGTGATTTGGCTTTCCGCGAGCGCGATCGTTTATTTTTTGAAAACGCCAGTGAGGAGGCGTTGAAAACCTTGCCGACCCTCATGCAGGTTGGGATGGAATCGTTTGATTGTTATTTGGCCATTCGTGCACCCTATAATTTGCGGGAAGGCAGTGGCGCGAATATGGAACAATCCAAAATACGCAGTGAAGCCCTGGCTCCGGTCAATAAAATGTATTTCGAACGCACGGCCACCCGTGCCTTGCGCCGCAACCTCTGCCAGTACCCAACCGATGCTGCAGCACAAGAAGCCGGGATGTCACTCACTGATTATGAGCATTTTGTGTACAATGCTTGCAAATTGTATGATGCCGACCCCATTGCCAGCTGGTTGGAAGTACGCGCCAGGCAGCAACATATTGTAGATCATCTCAATTCGTGCAAAGAGGTGCGTTACATAAGCGCCGGTACCGATATTCGTTTTTCTACAGAAGGGCGTATTTGGATGAACTCCGATGGACAAACTAACATGCCTTCCGGGGAAGTGTATACCAGTCCGGTAGAAGACAGTGTGAATGGGGTGGTATTCTTTTCCCTGCCATGTATTTATCAGGGCGCGGAGGTAGAAGGGGTTACGTTATGGGTAAAAGATGGGTTGATTGAACGTTGGGATGCCCAGCGTGGCAAAGAATTTTTGGACTATATCTTCTCTCTTCCTGGTACCCGCCGCTTTGGAGAAGCCGCTATTGGTACCAATTATGATATCAATCGGATGACAAAAAATATCCTGTTTGATGAAAAAATTGGTGGCACGATTCACATGGCAATCGGCCAAAGCTATCCGCAAACGGGCGGTAAAAATGAATCGGGCGTACACTGGGACATGATCACGGACATGACGCAATCGGGCGAAATATGGGCCGATGGGGTGAAAATTTATGAAAAAGGGAAGTTTTTGTAGGGGCAGGAAATTCTACCTTGTTCTACCAGACAAATTTATAGTCGAGGCCATTTGCCAAACACGTGTTTGGCGTTTGTGCCTTTTATTTCTTGTAGCCAATCGGAAAATATTCTTCCCATTTCCAAGGTGTACAAGTATCTCCAATTAATGTTTCTAATAGTTCTTTAAAAATAAATTCTCCATTAGCACTGTTTGTTATAATGATTATTGAAATTCCTTTATCTATAAAATTTATATTATAATTTCTCCAGGCGTCATCGTGTCCTTCTTTAAAAAAAGCTCTGCCATATTTGCATTTCAAAAGCCCCCAACCAAGTCCATAAGACAGATTTATTGCTTTATTTTCAGTTGTCGTTTCATCTGTAATTGCTGGGAATTGTGTTTTTGAATGGATTTCAATTTGAGGTTTAATCATTTCTTTGAATACTTTTTTATCCAGCCCTTTTTGTTGCATCACATATTCAATAAACCTTGTATAGTCTGAGATCGTAGTAACCAAAGAACCACCTGCAACTGGAATAGTTCGCTTTTTCTTTGGGTTGAGTGTATTATCTGCAAGGTGACCTGTTGCATAATTATCATCAAACCTGTCATACCATATATATCCAGTTCTTATCATTCCAATTGGTTTAAACACTTTTTCAATGGCTAATGCTTCAACATTTTTCTTTGTTATTTCTTCTACAACTAGTTGCAAAAGTTTAATACCTTCTCCCGAATAAGCATATTTTTTTCCTGGTGTAAAATATATTTTCATTACGCCAAGTGTGTCTTGAACGCCCGTTGTTGGATGAAACCATCTAACATTTGGAAGTCCTGTTGTGTGGCTTAAACACATTCTGGCCGTCATTAATTTCCATCTGTCGTCAGATTTCAGGTCTGAGAAGTATTCATATTCTGGAATTGGTTTACTCAGATATTTGTAAAGAGGCTTGTCTAAATCAATTATTTTTTCTTGTGCCAATTTCATCGTTAAGTAACCAAAAACAGCCTTGCTAAATGATGCTGCATACAAAACTGTTGAAGTATCCAAATACTCGTTTTTATATAGGTTTTTAAACCCATAAGCTTTTATATATGCCTGTTGGTTTTTATTAAGTATGGACAGACTCAACCCTTGAACATTTGCTTTGTCCATTAAAAGCTG
The DNA here is from genome assembly GCA_903905445.1 of uncultured Bacteroidota bacterium. Taxonomy (GTDB): domain Bacteria; phylum Bacteroidota; class Bacteroidia; order Chitinophagales; family Saprospiraceae; genus M3007. The sequence continues at coordinate 1,695 of CAIVGO010000293.1, read as the reverse complement.
TACCGTTTTGTCAATTTCAACAACAGAAATTTTGCTTCCGTCAAGTCTTGTAATTTGATGGCTTTGCCCAAATGTCAAGTTGTAAGCAAGTAGTAGTCCAAGAAAGATTTTGAGTTTCATATTTTTATAGTGCCAAACCGATGATATACCCGGATTTAAATGGATTTAAAGGATGGATGGATGAAAAATTGATTTTCAATGGATTATAGGCCAGTTATTTGCATAACCACTTTGCGTTGGCTATATCTGCTGGCGTTATTTTTGTTTTTTTAACAACCATTTTATTAATTCGTCATTATCCACAATACTCCACGAGTGCGGATGTCTTCTATTATCAGGTTTTCTATAACCTTTATTTTGTGTCGTTATTAATTCTGCATGTTGATTTCCAAGTCTATTCAGTTCATTAATCATTGCAGAACATTCGGTGGCATTTATACTCATAAAGTCAGCGCTGCGTTCTTTTAACCACCAATTTATGTCAGGTTCAGTATAAATTCTTAAAGGTATATTTGATAGTTTTTTAATTTCGGTTTGTGTCGTGTCAGTAAATGAATAAGGTGAAATTTTATAATAATTAGCTAAATGCGTAAATGGATTTCCACCCGTTTCCTTTTCAAGTCGGTCAATCATATAAATATTCTCTTGATTGGCTTCGCTGTCTTTTGAAAGTCTAATGTCTCTTTTGGCCGAATTATAAAATCTTTCAAAGTCAAGTGGTGGGTCAATTGCAAAAATTGCGGTTGGTTTTACAGTCGAATTTTCAGCATATTTTATTGCACAACTACCCCCAATTGAAAATCCACCAACGTAAAAATTTTGGTCAATCAGTTTGTGTTTAGAAGTTACATCTTTTAAAATTCTGTCAAAAGTTTGTTGGCTTAAACTATCCACGCCGAACGATAATACACCATCTTGAAAAGTTGGGATAATTGTCAATATTCCATATTCAGCTAACCTTTTTGGTAAGTCAGTCTGCTGTAAAACATTTTCTGCCGTTTCTCCAAAACCTGGAATAAGAAACAAATATCCTGTCCAAGGAAGTTTTGGTGGATATATTATTGTGTAACAGTTTTTTGTTGAGTCCGTTTCGTCAAGAAAGACTTTCTCGATTTTTGGGTTAGATATTTTCTGTCCATTACAATTAATAGCAAAAAGTGAAAAAGTCAGAATTAGTAAAAAAAGTCTATTCATAGATATCTGTTCTTTGTTTACGTTATGTCGCCCTACGCTTGTAGGTAACGCGTAAATATACACACTTTTGGCACATGTTGCTTCCTTCCTTCTTTGCTTAGAATTTGATGTAGCCTGGTTTAAAATCTTGCGCATCGCAGTTATGCTACGTTAAAGTCCACTAATTCGTAGTTCGCATTGCGCCCACCTTCTGCTGTTTGTTGTAAAATACCTTTTTCAACCAAGTCTTTGATATCACGCAAGGCCGTATCGGAGGAGCTTTTGGTAATTTTAGCCCATTTGGAGGTTTGTAGTTTCCCTTCAAAACCGTCCAAAAGTTTGTTGAGTATCAACCTTTGGCGTTCGTTGATGGCGGTATGTTCGTGTATTTTCCAAAATGCTGCTTTACGCAATATTTTTTGCGTCGTGCCTTCTGTGGCAAGCATCGCGTTTTTCAGGCAATGCAAAAACCAGTCGAGCCATTCCGTAATATCGCCGGTACTGTGCTGCACTTTTTGCAAT
>CAIVGO010000292.1 GCA_903905445.1 uncultured Bacteroidota bacterium | reverse complement strand
CCTTCTTGTTGTACGGCTGGATTTAAAACGCCTTCATTTTCAAATCCGGCATCGGTTTTTTCAAGGATGACCCCGTGTTTTGTTACCTTAATCATTTGCCTTTTTTGCTAGATCCGGCTGATTTGGGGTCGGTTTTGGGGATAAATGCTTCTAGTGTTGGTTGTTTGTCGAGTCCGCTTTTTCCTTCTGATTTGTAGCTGGATATTACCTTGCCTTTTTTATCGGCTGGGGCTTTTTTGACGTTTTTGGTACCTTTATCTTTGCTCATCGTGTTTGTTTTTAGGAATATGTTTATTCTTCGTATCCACTTTTGATGATGGTCAGGATCATTTTGAAGCGACCGTTGGGTTTGACCAGGTTGGATGCATGTGCAGGAATCACGATGGATTCTCCGGTTTTTAATTTGTGCGATTTTCCACTGATCACGATATTCGCTTCACCATCAATGATTTGTGCAAACGTATCAAAAGGCATGGTGCGTTCCGTGAGGCCTTCTCCACTATCGAACGACATGACGCTGATGTTGCCTGTAGATTTTTTCAAGACCGTTTTAATTACTACTGCATTGGGCAGGTATTCGATAATTTCGACGGTGATGTAGGCTTTCTCCTTTTCCAGTTCGGTATTATAGTCCATTGTTTAGGTGTTTTCTTTTATCAGCAAATGAAATAAAGGCGGGCGGGAGACCCACCTTTTTTTAAATCGGCAACAAGTCCACTTATTTTTTATTTTTGATCGTAAAGTCGGTCAGGGATTTTCCGAGTTCGTTCATGTCGCGGCTGAATTCTGCTTTGAATACGTCCCAGTTATTTTGGTCCTTGTCATAGGCAATAATGCGGTTGTTCAGGTCGATGTTTTTTTGCTCTAAAGCAGCAATGTCCTTCAAATACATAGCGTCCATTGCTTTGCCTTTTGCTTTCTTTTGGGCTTTCAGTTCGGCAATGTTTTTGTCGTTGGCGGCAATCATCGCATTTTGTTCGTTTTTGAACATTACCCAGGCGGCAGCATTTTCGGCTTTTTGTGCAGCAATGCTTGAGTCATTTTGCTCTTGTTTGAGTTCCGTTTTAGCGTCTTTTACCTTGTTTTCTGCGCTGTCAACTTTTTCGGCAGGTGTTTGGCAACTGGTGAATAACATACCGAGTAAAAAAAGCGAAATCGTGGTAATCGTAAAAAGTGACTTATTCATTTTATTTTGTTTGATTTTAAGACTGTTTTTTTGAAAAACTGCTGAAAAGGTCCGTTTAACGATTCCTGACCGACAAACAGAACCTTTTCAGGGCAGGTAATTAAAGCCCAGAGATTATACTGTGCAGTTCTTCTTTGGTTTTACCAAGCTTGATTTGGATCCGTCCAAGCATTTCTTCCTTTTTGCCCTCTTCGAACATGAGGTCATTGTCGGTCAGTTCAGCAAATTTTTGCTTGAGCTTTCCTTTTTGCTCGTTCCAGTTGCCTTTTAATTCAGTAGTATTCATGGTGTTTGTTTTTTATTTCCGGCTTTCCCGGGTTACAGGATGTGTTGTTTGGGTGGTGTAAAGGTGGGTGCTTCTGCTGCCGACACTGTTACATCTATCCGGGCAGTAGTTACATCTTTCTCACATTTACGCCAGATGCATGATGAGGATTGGTTTTTCTGTAGAAAGCGAGATATCCTGAATGATGGTTTTGTACATCATATTTTGCCAAAAGCTATGGTGTAGGCTTACAAAAGCCATTAAATCAATTTGATGCGCTTCGGCGTACGTTTGCAACTCATCCAAAATATCATCTCCTTTTACCGTATGTACCTGAAAAGGCGATTCTGCACCATCGGTGGACAAAACACTATCCGTAATGGTTTGAACCACTTTATGGTCTATTTCGTGGGTATCTGATACATGCACAAAGTGGACGGAAGCCTTCAATGCCCGTCCGAAATCCGTAATTTCTTGTACCAACGG
>CAIVGO010000291.1 GCA_903905445.1 uncultured Bacteroidota bacterium | reverse complement strand
GCCGTGTCTGGCCGAAAGCCCCAGTCCACATTGCGGGCATAATGCATTTGTGTCGTAATGACGGCCGTAATGATGAGCAATATTTGCGAAATGGTAAACTGAGAAGTCACCAAAAGCCGCCGCAGCGAAAAGCCGCCTTTTGGGGTAGGGGTATTTTGGCCGCGCAAAGCAATGACGGGTTGAAAACGCGCCTGCAGCATGCCTGGATAAGCACCGGCAGCAAACGTAAGCACAGTTGCCAAGCCCATTAAAAACAACCCAATTGTGACAACGCCGGGTTCGAAAAACGTCATTTTTTGTTCGGTCAGTTTGTTCAAATAGGGCAAACTGAACTGGGCACCCAACATGCCCAAGCCAATGGCTACCACTACTACCAAGGCGGTTTCAAACATAAACTGCCAAAATAATTGCGTTTTAGTGCTACCCAGTGATTTGCGAACACCTACCTCCCGCACCCGCTTAAGCGCTTGTGCCGTAGAGATATTGATAAAATTGACACAGGCCGTCACCAATAAAAAAACGCCAATGCAAAGGAGGCCCAACAGATATTTTTCGGTGGTGCCCGAACCATAATCCGGATCCAGGTGCAGTGCGGTCAGGGCCAGGGTTTTGTATTGAAACAGTTCCTCGCCGTCCTGATGTCGGTATTTTTTGTAAAAAGCAGGACTTTCTACAGCCAATTCTGATATTTGGTGGCCTTCTTTTACCAAGGCATAACAACCCACAGACCCACGAACGCCATTCCAGGAATTGAGGTTGGGCGCTTCATTCGGCAGGTTTTTCAAGCTTTCCCAAGAAAAAATTAGATGATCCTGTACATCAGTATTGGACACCGGGTCGGCCATGAGGCCTACGATCTGTACGTCGAGTTCATTGTTGTAACGCAAGGTTTTGCCTATGACGTCCGTGGTTTTGTAATATTTTTGCGCAAATGTCTCAGAAATAATAGCCGTATTGGGTGCGCGCAAGCCTTCCGCGGAGCCACTGATTAAAGGCAAATCCATAATTTGAAATAAATCGGGCTCTGCGAAAGAAACGCCTTCTTCTTCAATATATTTGTCTTTGCCGTTTTGCGGATTGGGCACCGTGATCAACACATTATTATAGGTAGAACGCATGGCTGCCTTGTCCAGGCAGGAAAATTCGGTACGCAAGGCCGTTGCAAAAGGGTTTGGTACTGCCCCCAATTTCATGATCGGATCGAGGTGTAGTTCTGTGATAAAACGGGCAATCCGATCAACTTTTGTGTGATAAGCATCAAAACTGCGGTGGTGGTGTACTAAAATAAAAATCAGGATACAACACGCGATGCTTAATCCCAGGCCGAATACATTCAACAGCAGGTAGGTGCGGTTTGTGCGAAAATTGCGAAGGGCTATTTTAAAATAGTAGTACAACATTTATTTGTTTTTTAAAACTACCTTGCAAATTCGCAGCCATCTTTATAAGTATTTGATAGTCAGTATTTAGTGATATTAAAAAGCCGGCATGAAGTTCGTTTACGGACAACAAGCGTTCGAAAACGGACAGATCAAGCACCAATTTAAGGCGTTTCTGTAATCGTTTTTTCGATGACTTCGGCATAGTACCGATGTTCTAATG
>CAIVGO010000290.1 GCA_903905445.1 uncultured Bacteroidota bacterium | reverse complement strand
GGCTGGTTTTATACTTTGCATGCGATTGCTGTAATGTGTTTTGATTCGGTTGCGTATAAAAACGTGGTATCCAATGGATTAGTATTGGATAAAGAGGGCAACAAAATGTCCAAATCGAAGGGAAATGTAGTGGATCCGTTTGAAACCATTGCCACCCATGGTGCAGATGCCACCCGCTGGTATATGATTTCCAATGCTGCTCCTTGGGAAAACCTGAAATTCGACCTGGGTGGTATTGTCGAGAGTCGAAATAAGTTTTTCGGCACCTTGTTCAATACCTACAATTTCTTTGCCCTGTATGCTAATTTGGATCAATGGGCGATGGACGAGCAAAATGTGATGCCGTACTCGGAACGCAGCGAACTGGACCGTTGGGTCATTTCCAAATTATACAGCCTGGTGGCAGAATACCGCACTGCGATGGATGATTACGAACCAACCAAAGCCGCGCGTGCCATCGAAACCTTTGTAGATGAGCATCTTAGCAACTGGTACGTGCGCCTCTCACGCCGGCGTTTCTGGCGGGGCGATATGGGTGCCGACAAACGTGCAGCCTACGAAACCTTGTATGAATGTTTGATGGTCACCAGTCAACTGTCGGCCAGTCTTGCGCCCTTCTTTTCTGACTGGTTGTACCGCAACCTCACCGCGCCAGTACGCGAGCAAGCCAAGCACCACCATACGCCCTTGCGCCACGAATCGGTGCATTTGACCGATTTGACCCAACCAGACGCCTCCAAAGTGGATCTTGACTTGGAGCAACGCATGGATTATGCACAACGCATTTGTTCGCTGGCGCTGAGTATCCGCAAAAAGGAAAAATTGCGGGTGCGTTTGCCGCTGCAAAAAATTCTGTTGCCCGTATTGGATGCTTCCTTTATCGCAGCAGTGGATGGGGTTAAAGACCTGATTTTGAGTGAAATTAACGTAAAAGAAATCGAATATATCACTGATGCAAGCGGATTGTTGAAAAAGGGTGCCAAGGCCAATTTCAAAACCTTAGGTGCCAAACTGGGTAAAGACATGAAAGCCGCTGCTGATTTGATTGCGGCCTTTACCAATGAGGAAATCAATGCTTTGGAAAAAAGCGGACAACACGCGGTGCATATTGCCGGGACAGATTATGTGTTAACGCCAGATGATTTGATTGTTACTACAGAAGACCTGCCAGGATGGAAAGTTGCCAATGATGCAGGATTGACCGTTGCCTTGGATGTGACCATGACTGAACAATTGCTTGCAGAAGGAACCGCACGCGATTTGGTGAACCGCATTCAAAACGTGCGCAAGGAGCAAAACTTCCAGGTTACCGACCGGATCGTAGTTACTCTTGAAAAACATCCGGCCATTTTGGATGCCGTTGCGCAGTTTGCCGATTATATCAAAGCAGAAGTACTCGCGGAATCCATCATTTTGGAAGAACAACTGGAAGCCGAAAAAGTGGAACTGAATGATCAGGTAAGTTTGGGTATTTTAGTTTCTCTGAATTGAACGATATTTTAATGTCTAGTACCGCTGGTGTGGCAGAAACCACGCCAGCGGTATAACTCCATTTTTTACTTTGATTTCTCCTGTAAATAGATTAAAATATGAAATACACCTTCACAATCTTACTTTTTCTCCAATTCATGTGCGCTACCTGCCTGCACGCACAAAGCGAGCCCTCCATACATTTCTCCTTTAACCACCTCGCCTTATCCGTCAAAAATGTAGATCGTTCGGCCGAGTTTTATGCGCGCGTGCTACACCTGGCGGAAATCACCAACCGCACCCAAAAACCAGGTATTCGTTGGTTTTCGTTAGGCGACGGTAAAGAATTACACCTTATTTCCACCATTCCCGGGCCTGTACAGATCAACAAAGCCGTGCATTTCGCCTTTACCACCCCTGATTTCGAGGCACTGGTGCAACTTTTGAACAAAGAAAAAATTCCTTATTCCGACTGGCCAGGCGTTGCCAAGCAGATTACCACCCGGGCCGATGGGATACGTCAATTGTATTTTCAGGACCCTGATGGGTATTGGATTGAGGTGAATAGTGCGGATTAGGTTACAATAAAATAAAGAAAATCACCAAGTAACCAAAATTATTTCCCACTTCCTTCGTTTCTTCACCCTACGAAATCATCTGTGTTGCTGCGCGAATTGGGCCGCACCAACGCATTATCCGCCTTTTACCTATGCAAAAATCAGT
>CAIVGO010000289.1 GCA_903905445.1 uncultured Bacteroidota bacterium | reverse complement strand
TTGTTTGTCGCCCAATTCCTTGCACAACACGAGGTCGCGCTCAAAATTTTGCATCGCTTTGGTGTAATCGCCTTTCTTTTCCCAAACCGAACCAATACTGCCAATGCATATGGTCATAAACAGCTTATTGCCCAGTTCTTCCGAAAGTGTAAGCCCTTTTTCGAGGCAAAGCAAAGCACTGTCGAGCGCACCTTTCTCCAGGTAAATGATCCCGAGGTTGGTATAAAGGGTATTCAGGCCTTGTTTGTCGTTGGCCCGTTCGGATATATCCAACTGTTCTTCCAGCCAGCGTACCCCTTCATCGTAGTGGCCCTGATTCATATAAATCAGGCCTAAATTGGCGACAATCGCTGCATTTTCGGCATCACGATGCACACTGCGGTTGATTTCAATGGCTTTTGCAAACCAGCTTTTGGCGGCGTCATAACTGCCCTGCCGGAAAAAGAAATTGCCCAGGTTGCCATACGTTTTGGCAATACCCACCTGGTCGCTCGCGAGTTCGAAAGCGGTACCTGCCACATCGAGGTGTTTTTTGGCCTCGTTGTAATTGCCTTGCAACATCAACAATTGGCCCAGGCGGCGGTTGCTGCGCCCAATAAGATACCAGTCATTGAGCGTTTTGGCCATATCCAGGGCATCGCGGTAGTCCTTTTCGCACTCTTCCCAATTGCCTACCAGCTCATGCACAGCGCCTTTGCGCAGCAGCAATTTGGTGAGTTTCTTGTTTTTCTTATCCCCTTCCCGCAAATTGACAATCAATTTGCCATAAAACTTGATGGCTTGCCGGTTCAGGAAGTTGCGCTGCGAATAACGCGCCGCTTTCTCCAGGTATTTATTCGTCTTTTTATCTACCTCTGCTTGTTCATAATGGAAGGCAAGGTCAACAAAACGTTCTTCTGAATTCGGGTAAAGGTGCTCGATGGCTTCCGCAATCAATTGGTGCAACTCCCGCAGGCGGGTGCGCAACTGCATGTCATACGCGGCCTCGCGCAGGAGCGAGTGACGGAAAATATAGCGCAACTCGTTCATCGCATGCCAAATCTGCCATTTTTCGGCCGTTTGAATCTGCTCGCGCAACACCATATCGAGGTCGCCATTTTTACTGATAAACTCCTCTTGCCGCGCCATGACCGCCGAAAGTACGGGCAATTCAAATTCACGGCCAATTACGGCAGCCGCTTTTACGGTTTCTTTCACCAGGCCACTCAACCGGTCGATGCGCGCCATCATGATTTCTTTCACCGAATCAGAAATTTGAATATCCTGATTTTTCAGTTGCAGCACGCCGTCGGTGGTTTTGAGCAAATTGGCCTCTTTGAAATAGTCGGCCATTTGTTCTACATAAAACGGATTACCCTGGGTCATCCGTTGCAACAAATCAAACAAATCGGTATGCAAGCGTCCGCCCAAACGGGTTTCGGCAAATGCACGCATATCTTCCGGTGTCAAAAAATTCAAATCCACCTCGCAGAAAGGGATTTCAAGTTCTTCGAGTACATTGGCTTTAAAAATAAAGGCCCGGCTGCCATCGTCTTCGTACCGGCTGGTGGCCAAAAAGAGCAACGGATAGCCTTTTGCACGCCGAATAAACTGCGCCAAAAACTCTTTCGACATATCGTCGTACCAGTGGGTATCCTCCAGTTCGATCACGGCTGGCTGAAACAAGGATTCGGCCACAAATAAATTCGCCATCGCGGCAAGGCCATTCTGGTAGCGACCGCGCGCATCCAGTTGCTCCCACAAAGAACCCGGGTAATGAATGCCAATCATGGCCGCCAATACACTTTGGGTACGCGATATTTCCCGGCGCACCGCATCTGCTTCGCGGTGGCGGCTTTCAGTAAGGTCGTAAATGAGCTCCAAAAAATTACTTTCAAACAATTCCCGGTTCCGCTCGGCGGTATTTTCCGGACTTTGATCAAAGTAGTTTTTCAGAAAATAAATAAACGGATTGAAGGGTTTGCGTAAAATTTGGTCGCTTTGGCAACTAAACCAACTCACCGACATGCTATCGCGCAAATTGCGGCGAAACTCATAACTCATCCGGCTTTTACCAATCCCTGCTTCACCAAATACATACGCTACCCCGGCAAATTGCCCCTGCCGCAACAAACTGGCAAAATCGGTAAGCACTGTCAATTCCGTATGACGACCAAAATACTCGCCCGAAAAACTGGCCCGACCCGCAAGGTTTCTCCCCGTCAATAAATAGGTCGGAATCGGATGCTCAAAACCTTTATAAGGGCGCTCGCCGTGGTATATAAATTTGAAATTTCGGTTGCGTTGCACATTTTCGTCGACCATCACCTGGCCCCATTTGGCCTGGGCCATGAGCCGTGCACCGAGGTTGACCCGTGCACCCACAGCGGCATATTGACAACGTTCGCTGCTCCCGATCACACCGGTAAAGGCAATGCCCGAGGTTATACCAATCCGGTAACGGGCCCCGGTGAGCAATTCCAGGTCGCGCAATTCTTCCTGCACCGCCGAAATATATTCAAGCGCCCGTTCGGTATTATTTTCAAAAGAAACGGGTGCGCCAAACAGGCAAAACATCACGCCGCCTTTATCGCCAAAGTCAATTTCTTTAAAATAGCCACCAAAATTCTGGCTTTGATCCAACACAACATTCGCAAAATGAGAAAGGCCTTCGTGCGAATCAATACCTTCAAAAGAAATAAAAACGCTCACTACATTGCGGAATTCTTCCGTCAAGCCCGCATTGAATACTTCTTCTGGCAAAAAATCGGCCATAATAACCGGATCCGGGTTGGGTATGTGCAGATTTACCGCAGCATTGGCCCGGGTAAGGTTGTGCGAAAAGGCCTCCGGCAAATTTTTGTCCTCAATGTCCAATCGGTGGTAACCCGCCTTGACCATTTCCGAGCGAATGCCCAAAGGCTGCAAAAAGCGCAAAAAATGGTCGTCGCACACGATTTCGAGGCTTCCCGCGAGCACCTGTGCCTGCGAACAACCTTCAATCGGATCGCCTTTAAAATAAAAGGCTTTGCGCCGGGCGCCTACAATACCCCAATCGACCAATCCCTCGGAAACCCCAATTTTGATGCCGATATGATGTTGGGAAAGGATGGAATCTTCATCTTCCCGCGCCGTCACAAAACGCCGCAGGGTGAGCTGTGCAGTATGAATAACCTTCAAGGCAATTTGCACCATGTGCGCGGTATCCGCATTATCGGAACCAGAAGGAAAAATGGCGGTAAAACTATCGCCTGCGAAATAAGGAATAAAACCGCCCTGCTCATACACCAAGGCCACCGTGGGCTGGAATATAAAATTGAGGGCTACAGACAATTCTTCAGCGCCTTCAGGACCTTTTTGCATGAGTTTTTCGGTCAGACGGGTAAAACCGCTGAGGTCGACAAACATCGTGCAGGCTTGAAGCTGGCCCGTAAAAATACCGTGACGGTAATTTTCCTGAATGAAATGTGGCAGGAAGTGTTTCAAATCAGTATGAAAAAAGTTAAGCGGGCTGCAAGTTACAACAATTTGCGGGGTAAGTCCGTAATTTACGACGGGTAATCTTCTGCAACGCCGGGCGTAAAACGCGCACACCAGCACTTGCATTATCGAACGAAGCACCTAATTTTGCCCCTGACAAACAAAGTGCTGATCCTGATGCTTTTCACTACCTTTGTTCGCCTTTTTTCACCTTAACTGGCGTTGTCTTTTTTACAGTCTCCTAATTTCTTTCACAAACGTCCTTTATGAAGAATATTTCTTTGATATTCAATGTGGTATTGACGGTGGCGGTGGCCATTTTGTTTTACCTGCAATTTAAAAAGCCTGCAACACCGGCAGCGGCTATTATAGCACCCACTTCGATACAAGGCGCCGGTGTCAAAATCGCGTATGTAAATGCCGATACCCTCGATGCGCAATATGAATGGTTGAAAACCCAAAAAGCAGCGTTGAACCAGCGTTTGGCGAGCGCTGAAAATAGCATGCAATCTAAGCAGGAGTCCTTGCAGAACGATTTTATGAAACTGCAGGAAAAGGCACAAACAGGCAACTTCCCGCGCGCCGACCTTGAAAAAGAAGCGGAACAACTGGAAGCACGTCGCATAAAATTGGCGGAGGAAGCCGGACGCTTAGAACGTCAGTTGGGAGAAGACCAGAAAAAGGCGATCAATGATTTGTACGCCAATGTAGAGGTAAAATTGAAAGAATTACAAAGCCAGATCGGTTACGACTATATTTTATCGTACACCCGCGGCGGTCAAATTTTGTTGGCCAACGATAGCCTGGATATCACCAAACAGGTATTACAACTTTTGAATGCCAAAAAATAACCTCGTTTTGGTTCATTTACGACTTGCAACCCCGGCCGATGCGCCCACCATCCATGCCCTTGCGCACCGAATCTGGTGGGCGCATTATCCGGATATTGTGACCCCTGCACAAATTGAGTTTATGCTCGAACGCGGCTATTCCGAACCGGCTTTGGTACAGCAAATGGCGGAAGGGCAGGCATTTCACCTTGTTTTTGCGGACGAGCAAACTGAGCCACTCGGATACATTTCCATGAGTCCAAAAGGACCCGGTGCGTATTTTATCCACAAATATTATTTAGACGGGGCGCAACAAGGCAAAGGGCTGGGCGCGCAGGCTTTTCAACAATTGTTGTTGCAATACCCTGATTTGCAGGAAGTACGGCTGGCCGTCAACCGAAAAAACTATAAAAGCATAAATTTTTATTTTAAAATCGGGTTTACCATACATCATTGCATGGATGTCGACATTGGCAACGGCTTCTTTATGAATGATTTTGAAATGATCTGGAAAAAAAAGTAAGTATGTTTCAAATACCTGTTTCCTTGCGCTGGGCCGATTTGGACCCCAATTTTCATCTGCGCCACTCGGTCTATTACGATTTTGGCGCTACCTGCCGAATCGAATACCTGTCGGCACAAGGACTTACCGTAAGCACGATGGAGCAATTGCATGTCGGGCCTATCATTTTCCGGGAAGAAGCCATTTTCAGGAAAGAAGTACGCCTGGGCGATACGCTTACGATCAACCTTGCGGTGACCAAATTGCGGAAAGACTTCAGCCGTTTTTCGTTTCGGCACGAATTGATCAAAGGAGGTGACACCTTATGCGCCACCATGCACATCGACGGTGCCTGGCTAGATACCCAATTGCGCAAACTCACATTGCCGCCCCAAATCATCGCGGATATGTTTGAATCGGCCCCAAAAGCAGCCGATTTTGAGTGGATTCCGTAATTATTGATTAATTTCCAGCGCAATCCGCAGACCTTCTTCAATGGCACGTTTGGCGTCCAGTTCGGTGGCTTCTTTGGCGCCCCCGATCAAGTGTACGGGTATACCTGCCTGTTGAAGTGGCGCCTGTAAAGCCCGCAAGGGTTCTTGTCCAGCGCATATAATTACATGGTCTACTGGCAACAATTGCGCTTCGCCTTTGACCGTGATATGCAAGCCGGCATCGTCTATTTTAAGGTACTGCACTTCGGAAAGCATCTTGACGCCTTGATTTTTAAGGCTGAGTCGATGCGCCCAACCGGTAGTTTTGCCTAAGCGATCGCCCACTTTCCCTTTCGAGCGCTGAAGTATCCAAATTTTGCGGCCCGTTCCTACAGTGTGTGCAAGCGCCAGTCCTCCTCGTTGTGCATAATTTGGGTCAATGCCCCACGCGGTGCGATAATCGTCAATCGGATCGGCACTTGAATGGCGGTGCATCAAAAACGTAGATACATCGAAGGCAATACCGCCCGCCCCAATCACCGCAACGTTTTCACCCACCGGTTTTCCCTGCAACAGCACTTCAATATAGGAAAGCACTTTGGGGTGGTTAATGCCTTCAATGTGGGGCGTACGCGGGGTAATACCCGTTGCCAGCACCACCGCATCAAACTTTTGAGCAAGCAGGTCTTCGGCCTGTATTTTTGTATTTAAATGAATATTTACCCCTGTTTTATCCAATAAAACCTCAAAATAGCGCAAGGTTTCGTAAAATTCTTCTTTGCCGGGTATCTGTTTGGCCATGTTGAACTGGCCGCCAATTTGGCTGGATGCTTCATATAAATGCACTTCAATGCCCAATTGCGCCAATTCGGTCGCGCAGGATAAACCCGCAGGACCCGCCCCCACCACGGCAACTTTTTTGCCATTGGGTGCGGGGATTGTTTCGGGTGGTGCTGGGAAAATCGTTTCCCGGCAGGCACGCGGATTCACCAGACAAGAGGCTTCTTTTCCTTTAAAAATTTGGTCCAAACAAGCCTGGTTGCAGGCAATGCAAGTATTGATGGCATTGCTTTGGCCTCGAGCGGCTTTGTTCATAAAATCGGGATCGGCCAAAAACGGGCGTGCCATCGACACCATATCCGCAAAGCCGTCGCGCAGGATCTGTTCCGCGGTTTCGGGCGTATTGATGCGGTTGGTGGTAATAAGCGGAATGTGCAATTTGCCCATCAGGCGTTGCGTCACCCATGCATACGCTCCCCGCGGAACCATCGTAGCAATGGTGGGGATCCGGGCTTCATGCCACCCGATGCCGGTATTAATCATCGTTGCTCCAGCGGCTTCAATGGCCAGGGCAAGTGCTTCCACTTCTTCCCAGGTACTGCCTTGCTCCACCAGATCGAGCATGGAAACCCGGAAAATCACGATAAAATCAGGGCCTACTTTTGCCCGCACCGCCTGCATAATTTCCAGCGGAAAACGGATGCGGTTTTCAAAGTTGCCGCCCCAGTCGTCGCTGCGTTTGTTGGTACGCGGTGCAATAAATTGATTGATCAAATACCCTTCACTGCCCATAATTTCCACACCGTCGTACCCTGCTTCCCGTGCCAATACGGCAGTTTGAGCAAAATCGCGGATGGTAGCCCGAATCAGGCGTGGCGACATTTGAAATGGCTTGAACGGCGAAATATGTGCCCGAATGGACGAAGGCGCGACCAACAAAGGATGCATGGAATACCGGCCGGCATGCAGTATTTGCATACAAATTTTACCACCTTCATCGTGCACGGCGGATGTAACACGCTGGTGTCGTTTGGCTTCGGCGTGGGTACTGAGTTTGGCCCCGAAAGGCGCCAGCCAGCCCCGGCGATTGGGTGCAATGCCACCGGTTACGATCAAGCCAACACCACCCTTGGCGCGGGCGGCAAAATAGGCTGATAGCCGTTGAAAATGGTCCTTGGTTTCTTCCAAACCCGTGTGCATGGATCCCATCAACACCCGATTTTTCAGGGTGGTGAACCCCAGATCCAACGGGGTAAAAAGATGTGGAAATTGCGGATCGTGCATAAGCGCGCAAGTAGTTGATTTTGAATCTCAAAGATTCATAAAAAATCACATACTGTCCCTTTTTTTCGTATTAATACCCAAAATTCAGCCTGGATAAAACACTGCTGCCAATACATCGGCCCGAAATCAAACCCTGGGCACTTGCCCGGCGAAACTGAACACCACCAATAATGAGACTTTCAGCCGCTTCCTCTCCCGCTTTGGTGAGTGAACTAAAATTGCGTTCGGGCAAAATATAGGGCGCATTGGGCGGTGGGTTGTAGGGTGTGTACAAAGCCGTGCCCAGTTGGGTGCGGTCTGTAAATCCTACATTGCCAAAAATACTAGACAATACAATTGGTTCTGCGCCACCCAATACAGCCGATCCGGATATGTATTCGGGCGAAGGCGGGGTAGAGATCAGCGGTTTCCAACTTGGATTGATAATCTCATTGATATACGTAACCGGCCGCAGCAGGTAATATTTGTATTTGAGGTACCAAACGGCACTGAAGGCATCCGCTGCAGTCAGGCCGGCAAGACAGTAGGCCTTGGCGCAATCGGCCAGGTTGCTGCTCCGTGTTTCCAACAGTTGGGTGGTAATATTCATCCAGTGACCCGCATCGCCACTAGTGCGTCCGGGGCCATTTTCCCAATGATAGGCAATCCGTTTCTGCTCGTCGGTGCCTGGAATTGATTCTACTTCTTTAGCCTCCAGGTAAAACGGACTGTTGCTCAATTCGGAATAAATGTACGGTGCATCGGCCTCACAAGCTTGCGAATTATCAATCACAAACGTGCGCAACGTACCCCATAAAGGTTCAATCGGATTGAAATTCGGGTTGGCATTTTTATCGTAATACCATTTGTATTCATCATCACGTAGCGGCACAGAGGGAATGATGTTCCGGATAATATCGCGGCCATCAATTTTCATACGCTGCACGATTTTTTGCCCGATGCGTTTACCCAGGTCTTTCGAATCCTCACGAGTAGATTCTAACAAGCCCTTTTCCATCATGGTATTTTCCTGCAAATCAGCCAGCGATTTAATCTGGTTGCGTTGCGTATTGGTGATGTTGTCGATGGCTTCCGGCATTACTTCGCGCATTACCGCCGAAAGTACGATACCCCAATCATATTCCTGGTTTACATCGATGATCGCCGCTTCAGCATAATCCTGTATCTGGGAGGCCATACTTTTTGCTTCCGGAACACCATTATATACTGCCTCCCAAAGACTTAAGCCCACATAAGCAAATGCGCGGGCAGCATTGGGGCCAAAAAGACTGTTGGCCTTTACCATCTCGTGGGTCATATTTACCCAATCGTAGGCAAGGGATGCGGCATAATCAGTCGCCTTGTTTTTTTGCGAACGCGGGACGGCGGGATTGAAATCTTTATCCTTACAGGCAAATGGAATAAGTACCAGTGCAGTAAGGAGCAAGCAGAAGGAAAACAGTTTTTTCATTTCGATAATGGTTCCATGTGTTAGGATAATCGAATTTGCTCTGAAGGACGGATTTTCAGCAGAACAAACCATAGCAGCTGCTAAGAGGCGGGAACCAACAACAAACAAGGCGTGTTCAAATGCGGATTAAAGGATTAAAATACAAATATAGTGCAGTTTTGTTTAAGCACGTGGAACAAAAAAGCGGTATGTCAGTAAATTAACATTTGCACATGTAGCCAAAAAATACAATGGGTATGTAGCGCAATGTTAGCATAACGGTTATTTATCCCAAACTTTGAGGATCGCTTCGGCTGCCGCAAAGGGAGATACTTTCCCGGCAACGACATTTGGCTCTAGTTGCTGTAGCAGATTCTTTACGGCTGGGTGGGTATAAAACTGATGCATTAATGCGGCTTGCAGGGTTTCTTTTAGCCAAAACAAGGCTTGCTGACTTCTATTTTCATCAAAAAACCCATTTTGTCGGGTGTGCTCGGCATAAAGCATGATCGTTTCCCATATCTTCAAAATTCCTTCGCCGCTTTGGGCGCTGCAGGGCAATACTTGCGGAATCCAGGTGCTTGTTTTGGCCGGAAATAAATGCAGGGCGTTGAGGTAATGCATCCGCGCCTGGTTGGCCAAGGGCACCCGATCGCCATCGGCTTTGTTTACGACCAATAGATCGGCCATTTCTACGATGCCTCTTTTGATGCCTTGCAATTCATCGCCCGCACCGGGCAGGAGCAGGAGTAAAAACAAATCGGTCATGCTGTGCACCGCGATTTCAGATTGGCCCACCCCCACGGTTTCGATCAGGATGGTATCATACCCTGCGGCCTCTACCAAAAAAATGGTTTCCCGGGTTTTGCGCGCCACGCCGCCCAGCGCATCGCCTGCCGGGGAAGGCCGGATAAATGCCCGATCCTGGGCCGACAAACGCTCCATCCGCGTTTTATCGCCCAAAATGCTGCCATGCCGCAAAGAACTGGAGGGATCAATGGCCAAAACCGCCACTTTATGCCCGTTTTCTACCAAATGCATGCCCAAGGCTTCAATAAACGTGCTTTTTCCGCTACCCGGAGCACCCGTGATACCAATACGCAGGGTTGGTTTCGCAGGTTCCTGTTGCGCCGCCAATTGCCCGATCACTTCCTGTGCCAGCGCAATATGTTCGGGTCGGGTGCTTTCCACCAGCGTAATGGCTTGCGCTAAAAGCACCCTGTTGCCGGCAAGAATACCGGCAACAAGGGCTTCAACAGTAGGTAATATTTTGCGCATAAGGTTTCTTTGGTGGCAAATTTAGCCAAACCCCGCTACCAACGAAGCCGTAAGGTGAAAAACAAATTGCGTCCCGGCGCATTGATCCCGGAAGAAAAGGTCCGATACTGCAAATCAAGCAAATTATCAATACCCGCCTGCAAGGTAAAATGTTGCCCAAAATGCACTGCTCCACGCAAATTATACGTCTGCCAGGCCGGCATGCCCGTTGCTGGCGCATACTGCTCATTGTCTTCCCCATTCAACAAATAATCCTTGATGTCTTTTTTACCGTTAAATAAGGTAAATGCTTCTACATTAAACCGGCTAGTATGGTACCGCAATCCCAAACGACCATACACCGGCGGAATATGATCCAACGGACTGTCGCCGCCAGTTTCTAGTTGTACCCGCCCTCTGGTGTAATTAACCGATCCATAAGCGGCCAAAGTACTGGTTATATCTACCTCCAATTTGCTCGAAAAGCCCCAAAGCCGCGCTTCCTGCTGGTTCTGGCTCGCAAATACCCGGCTTTTTATCCCGTCGTACAACGCGGAATCCTGTCCATTCAACTGGAAAACATCGGTCACAATCGCATTGCGCAAAAAAGTTGCCCACAACACATTTTCCCAGTGCAGGCGGTCGTTCCAGTGGTGGGTCACGTTCACATCCAAACTGTAACTTCGCTCGGGCTTTAAATCGGTATTGGGCACAACCAAGGTGCCGTTACCCGAATCAAATACCTTGGCAAGGTCATCCACATTGGGCACCCGATAACCACTGGCTGCATTAAAGGCCAGCCGCCAGCCACTTTGCGCCATCGGATCATAAACTACGCCAATACTGCCCGATACCACCGGATTGGACTGTTTGGCCTCCGAAAACGGAAATTTGAAAAACGTTTGGTCTACAAATTTTGCGTTTAAACTTGCAAATCCCACACGAACCCCCTCGCTGAACAACCATTTACTATCTGCCGCAGGCGCCCAACGATGAGTGGCAAACAAAGCCGCCGTACTCAATTGGGAGCCGCCATCGGGGTAACGGGTGCTGCCCGATTGAATAATGCCGGTATTTACATTTTCCCGGGTAGCGCTAGAGTTTACATCGTTGTATTGTCCGTCCAAACCCACATTTAAGGTGTTGTTGCCCCAGGCTTTCCGCGCCTGAACCAGCAAACCCCAAACATCTAATTTTTCAATCCGATGCGTAATATTTGCCTGGTTTACATTGCGGGTATGCCGACTTTCTTCAATATTTTGATAACTCAAACTGGCATCCAATTGATCAAACCAGCCTGCTTGCTGCAAACTGTACTGGTAAGCGCCCATCAAGCGTTTTTGGGGACCATAATGCCAGCTCGCCGAATTGAGCCCTGCGCCGCTTGGGTCGGTCAAGCGGTCATAACGCGGAATATCAGAAGAAGTGCTGTATTGTATATTGAGTCCATGACTTACCCGGTCACTCGGTTTGAACAGGAATTTTTGCACCAGATCGTATTGCTGGTAACCCGAAAACTTCTGTACATACGGATCGGAATTGCGCACCAAAGAATCGCGGCCGCCAATGCGTTCGATGTAGTAATTGCGCAGCCCAAAAGCACTGTCGCCATTGATTTTTTCCCCCATGCGCAAATCATCAAAATCACTGAACGTTAAGGAAGTCAATGAACCGAAGCGATGGCCCGCCAAACTGAAGTCTACATGACCCGTTTTTTCGTTGTTCACACTGCCATAACGGGTAAATGCACTACCAGTTGTTTTAAACCCGCCCTTGGATAAGACCGGATTTTTGGTGTACAAACAAATGGCGCCGCCCAGTGCATCACTGCCGTACACGTTGGAGGCAGGCCCAAACAAAACCTCCACCCGATCCAAAGAACCCTGGTCGGTTGTAACCAGGTTTTGCAAATGACCTGCCCGGTAAATAGCGTTGTTCATCCGCACACCATCCACCACCAATAAAACCCGATTGGCCTCAAAGCCACGCAAAACAGGACTTCCACCGCCCATTTGGCTTTTTTGCACAAAGGCTAATCCGGTATTTTGAATCAAATCGGCTGTGGTTTGCGCATTGAGTTGTGCAATTTTAGCACGATTTAAAATGCTGATCTGTTGGGCCACATTACCCACATTTTCGGAGGTACGGTTGGCCGAAATAACGGTTTCCCGAATTGAAACAGTTTCCCGGGTCGAATCGGTTTGTGCTTGTAAAGACTGGAAAATCCCGCTCGTACACAAGCATAGCACGATTGCTTTAAAAGCAATACGCATATAACTTTGTTTCATATTTTTTGAATGGCATACACGCACACAGCGTGCAGGTAGCGTACAGGACAAAAGCCTGATGCTCCAAGGCACACAGCATGTATCAGTTAAAAAACAGCGTTTGAATTAAATTGGCCTGAAAAAGCCAAACCTTACAACGTGCTGCTGTTTGGGAGGCGGTGCTGGATGGTCTAGAAACGGGATCTCCGGACGGTTAATATATCTAATTTGCAGCGGACAAATTTCCGCTACTTTGGGCATTTCGAGCCTCGAAATAAGGGGCAGGAGGTAGGTCCAACCGGCCCATTTGCTCCATAAACCCTGAAATAACGCGCCCGATTGGGGATCTTTACTGTTAAAATAGGACCCAATTTTGTTTAAAATCGATTCTTCAGCATGGTCACGGTACACCACTAAATGAACTGAATCTGCAAAAAAACGTTGAGAATGAATATCGTATAGCCGACCATCTATCCGAATTTCTTTGCGACCAACCCGCGCGGCGGCCAGTGCTTCCTTAGACAGTTGAATATGCTCCAGTGATTTTTCGTCTTTCGCCATTTGCCACGCTGCCTGTTGTCGAGCATTGGATTGGGCCATTTGCCAAAGCAGTATCCAGCCCGCCATTTGGAACAGGAGCAAAAAATGAAGGGTGTACACCACCCCCTTTTTCCAATGACATTTTGACAGAAGCAAACGGTTACAACAATGGTTTGCGCAAAGAAATGTAATTTTATACGATTAAACACAGGCATTACGGCATATAGCCTAACATGGCCTCAGTTTTGTGCAGCAAAAACGAACAGATTCCGCATTATGAAAAAAATATTATTTTGGTTACTGCCCGCCCTCAGCATCTTCGCATGTAAATCGGCAGAAAAAGTTACTTACACGCCCGATCAACTGGTGCCCACCGAAAAAGCGCTGTTGTGGAAAATTAGCGCCAACGGCCTGAAAAAACCGTCCTATTTATATGGTACGATCCACGTGATTCCGAAAGACAAGTTTCAACTTTCTGTTTCGGCCCAGGCAGCCCTGGAATCGGCACAACGCCTGGTCTTTGAAATTGACATGAAGGAAATGACCAATTTTGGCGCTCAAATGAGCATGATGACCAAGTCGTTCATGGCAGGTGGAAAAACCTTGAAGGACCTGCTTTCGCCTGAAGATTATGCTTTTGTAAAATCAAAACTGAGCACAAAAGGCCTTCCAACGGGTATGTTTGAACGCCTCAAGCCGATGTTTTTGAGCACCATTATTAGCAGCGACGAAGAAAGCCTGGGTACAGCTGCCAATATGACTTCCGTTGAAATGGAATTGTACCAACTTTCCAATAAAAAAGACCTGCTTACCGGCGGATTGGAAACAGCGAGCTACCAATTGTCTCTATTCGACAGCATTCCGTACGAAGCCCAGGCCAAAATGCTGGTGGACGCGCTCCGTACGGAAAGCGCCAGTGCAGAAGGCGATTCCGAACTGGATCAAATGCTCAAGATGTACTACGACCAGGATATCACGGCCATGCAGAAACTCATCGGCAGCGAGGAGTCGGACATGGGCAACTACGAAGAAATCCTGCTGCTCCAACGCAACCGCAACTGGATCCCGGTCATGGGTCGCTACATGCGCGAAAAACCGAGCTTTTTTGCCGTGGGTTCCGGACATCTTGGCGGACCACAAGGCGTAATTGCCCTGCTGCGCAAAGCAGGTTATCGGGTAGAAGCCGTCAATTAATGGGCTTCTAGCCAGTTATCCCCAACCCCCATTTCTACCAAAATCGGCACCTTTAAATTGGGGATCGCGGTGGTCATTTTTTCGTGAATGATGGGCTTCAGGCGTTCTAATTCGTCTTTCCGCACATCAAACACCAATTCATCGTGTACCTGCAGGATCATGTTGGATTGAAACCCTCCGGCGCGCATGGCTTCCCGAATATTGATCATGGCTACTTTGATCAAATCGGCAGCGGTGCCCTGGATGGGCGTATTCACCGCAATCCGTTCCGACATCGAGCGCATCATGCCATTGCGGCTGTCGATGTCGCGCAAGGTCCTCCGGCGGCCGAGCAGGGTTTCCACGTATCCGTGCTCGCGCGCGAACTCCACGGTTTTATCCATGTAGTTTTTCAACCCGCTGTATTGAGCAAAATAATTGTCAATCAATACTTTAGCCTCCGCGCGTTTGATGCCCAACTGATTGGATAAGTTGGTGGCACCTGCGCCGTAGGTAATACTAAAATTGACGGTTTTGGCAGCCCGGCGCTGATCGGAAGTAACTTCCTCGATCGGAACGCCGTACACCCGCGCCGCTGTGGCTGTGTGAATATCCAGTCCGCGCTGAAAGGCATCCAGCATGGCTTCATCGCCACTGATTTCGGCAATCAGGCGCAATTCAATTTGCGAATAGTCGGCCGAAAGCAACACATGGTCGGCATCACGCGGGATAAACGCTTTGCGTACTTCCCGACCTTCGAGGGTGCGAATCGGAATGTTTTGCAAATTGGGGTTTTGGCTGCTCAAGCGCCCGGTCGCAGCGATGGTTTGGTTAAATTGGGAATGCACCCGACCTGTACGCGGATTGATCAAGGCCGGCAAGGCATCCACATAAGTGCTTTTGAGTTTCATCAGGGTGCGGTGCTCCAAAATATCGGCACAAACGGGGTATTCAGCGGCCAATTCGGATAAAATTTCCTCGTCGGTGCTGTATTGGCCACTTTTCATTTTTTTACCCGGATACGGAATTTTCATCCGATCGAACAATACCTCGCCGACCTGCTTTGGACTGGCCACATTGAAGGTAAAGCCCGTTGTTTCGAGCACTTTTTTCTCTAAAATAACGATTTTATCGGCCAAAACACCCGAATAGTCTTTCAAAAAGACCGGATCAATCCGAACGCCCGCATGCTCAATATCG
>CAIVGO010000288.1 GCA_903905445.1 uncultured Bacteroidota bacterium | reverse complement strand
TGTTTATGAAGCCTGGGCCTCCCGCGTACACCCGGATGATTTGGAAAATGCCGCGGCTGAATTGCAGGCTACGATACGGCAGGAAAAGGAATTTAATACATTTTTTCGCATTATCTGGAAATCTGGAGAAGTGCGCTTTATTAAGGCAGATGCCCGGGTTGTAAACGATGCCCAAGGGGTTCCCTACAAAATAATCGGCATCAACTATGATATAACCTCGCTTAAAAATGCCGAATTGGCCTTAAGCAAGTCTTTAGATCTGGTTACGGAGCAAAATAAAAGACTGCTCAATTTTTCCTATATCGTTTCCCACAACTTACGATCCCATACCAGCAATATCAATGCCATTTCCAATTTCCTTTATCAGGATGAAACAGACCCTGACAAACAAGAAATGTTTAGCCATCTGCTCAATGTATCGAATCGATTGGATGATACCTTGCACAACCTGAACGAAGTTGTATCCATCCAAACGAATATTAATTTACTGGTCGAACCGCTTAATTTGACCCAATACCTGGCGCGTGCGATGGAAGTACTCAAAGGGGCATTTGAAAGCAAAAATGCTTTGATTGTTCAAAATATAGATCCCAACATCGCGGTAATGTACAATCCGGCATACCTGGAAAGTGTCCTGTTAAACATTCTCTCCAACGCGATCAAATATAGCCATCCAAATCGACAGCCTCGTATTGAACTGACTGCGGTTTATTCCGGCAAACAATGGGTGCTTCGAATACAGGATAACGGGATCGGTATTGATTTAGAAAAGCACGGTGATAAGATTTTTGGTATGTATAAAACCTTCCATAGCAATTCAGATGCGCGTGGCATTGGGTTGTTTATCACCAAAAATCAAATTGAAGCCATGGGAGGTTCCATTTATGTGGAAAGTGTACCCAATGAAGGCACTTGTTTCTCCATCCACTTTGCCTAATCTTCGTCCTCGTCTGCTGTTTCTTCGTTTGTATCGGCCAATGCATTGCTGGCGGGTGCAGGAACGGGGGTAAGCATGGGCAAATCAATCCAAAGCGCTTCTTCTGGCGAAATCGCCCCAATGCGCAAGAAACCACCCGATGCTTTTGCGGTTTCTTCGGCGAGTTTTACAAAGCCGTGGTACAACCCATAGGCAATTTCGGGTGATAATTTTGCCAAAATAGGGTTAATACGCGCCAAATGCTCCACAATGATCGGGTTGCGCGCTGCAGGTTCCTCCGGGAATTCATTCATATACCCATTGAGCTTTACCCAGAAAATTTCTGAAACAACGCGATAGAATTCGTTTAAATCTTTGGGCGTATTGTAGGTGCGGGAGCGCAACAAGCGTTCCGACCAAGTGCGTTCTTCCTGATCCAGTTCGCCATCGGAACCGGCAATCAATATGGTAATGAGGGCTGGTGCGTCCACCAGGGTATCAAATTCTTCTGCTGTAAGGTGGTTAAAACCTTCAATAAGTGTCCACATATGTAATCGTGCTAGCTTTGAAATGCTTTATTTGCCTTCAATTGGCTGCGTAAAATTAGCCCAGTTTGTCTAAAGAAAAAAGGGCTTCCGGTTATTTATACGCAACCGTAATGGGTTTTGTGCAATTTGTCTTGAATGATCAAAATAATTTGCCCAAAATCTATAGCAGCGGTTTATAACCGAAAGCCCTTATAATCAAGTCTTTATTTTACCGAACAATGGTCACATCGCCTTTCATCAGCAGTTTTTGTCCACTTTCCAGTTCTACTTCTGCCCACCAAACAAATACCGCCGGATTGAGTGGTTGCCCCTGGAAGGTGCCATCCCAACCGCTTTTAGCAACATTTGGTAATATATCTTTGACCTGGAAAATCTGGGTGCCCCAACGGTCATAAATTTGCAGCGAATTGATCCTTTTTACGGTTTTTTCCCGTGCAAACAGCAGGAACACGTTGTTTTCATTCGAACTCAAATCCGGATTGATCACATTGGGTGCCCAAATATCCGGGTCGGAAACGCCGACCAATATTTTTGCCCGGTCCTCACAACCATCCTTATTGATAATCAACACGGTATATTCCGTATTGCTGAATGGACGCGCCAAAACCACATTCGGTTTGTTGGTCAGGGTGAGG
>CAIVGO010000287.1 GCA_903905445.1 uncultured Bacteroidota bacterium | reverse complement strand
TAATGCCGCCTATCAACGGAAATGGCTGTTGCAGGCACAGGCGGGTGTTGAATTCGGCTGGCCGTTTGGCAAAAACTGGACCGCCGTAGTTGGCCCGCATCTACAATTCGATTGTACGCCGCGGACTACCAAAAATGCCCAGTCGAGCGAGCGTTTTTTGCAGTATGGTATTCAATTTGGGGTACGATATAATCTAGTATTTAAATAAATAAACATCAAGATATAGTCAACGCAAAGTGGCTATGAAAATAGTTTGATTCTAATCCATTGAAAATCATTTTTTTATCCATCCATCCTTTAAATCCATTTAAATCTGGGTATAAACTATGCAAAACACCACCAAATTAATCCAAATTAAAATCCTGCATACCATCATTTGGTTGTTTTTCAATGTAGTGTTAGGCTACATGGCTTATGCGGTAATCGTCAATCGCATCGACCAATTTGTGTGGATCGGTATAGGTCTTATTATTTTGGAAGGGGTGGTTTTGCTCATTTTTAATAAAATGTGCCCGCTTACCTTGGTTGCCCGTCAATATTCCGATTCGACCAAAGACAACTTTGATATTTATTTGCCCAATTGGCTGGCCAAATACAACAAACTGATTTACACGACGATTTTTATATTCATTGTGCTTGGAGTGATTTATCGGTTTTTTTCCAGCACGGAATAACACCTATGGCTGAAATAGGTCGCAGATTGAAGTGTAAAATCCCAAGTCGACTACATTTTGATTAGTTTAATGCAGGTTTTGGTTACCTGATTGCTTACCTGAAGGATATAAACACCCGCATTGTAAGCAGTCATATCAATAGAATGATCGCCTGCATGAACATTTTCCGTTAACAGCAGCCTGCCTGTCATGTCTTTAAGCTGGATAATCGCGTTTTGATATAAAACAGGTTCCCCTTCCAATTTAACGGAAACCATATTTGTTGCCGGGTTTGGGAAAATAGTCCATGGATTATTATTCTTTACGTTCGACGGGGTGTTTTCAGCAACAATCGGTTCCCTTAAAATTACAAACACCAGTGTTTCACTTTCTGGCAGCTGCGTAAAGGTGTAATTTTGTTTCCCAGCCACTTCTACGGAATCTCTTAAACCATCAAAACCGTACAGCATGATTTTCGAAGCATCTGTGGGCAGATCAATCGTGAAGGAGGTTCCGTTTATATCGCTCCAGCGGTAATAATTTTGCCACACCCACATATCTTTTACGCCGTCGGTCAATTTGTATATGCCGGATCCATTGGGATCTAATGCGGTGAAATTCATACCCGCACCTAATTCCATCGCGCGTTTGAACGTTGTTCCTCTTAGATTCGGAATATAAGGCATGAATTGATTGCACATACCGTATACAGAATCAAATTCCACCGTGTGATACAAATTCCAAACCAACGCAAATTCAGTGGCGTGCGTAAAACCATCCCTTTTTACCACCCCTAAATTGTTCCAAATACAGGTAAAAAGTCTTTTTGCCGATTCTTCCTCACCAATTCCCAGAATATTGGCTTTGTAACTAAATTCGGAAGCGTAAAAATTAATGGGTTTAGTAACGCCAATTTCTTGCTGTATTTCATTAAAATCGGCTTGCGCACAATACCTCCAATAAAACTCTTGCTGTTTATCGACGATCGGTGCATACGTATTATCATTGTACGTGTGTAAATCGAAACCGGCCAATTTCCCTGAATTGATTAAGTCTACAATTGCGGTACCATAACCATTGGCATCATTCCAACTAAAGGCATTTTGGGATGCCCATCCTCCAGGAATGATCCTTAAAGTTGAATCAATCGAATGAACGCCATCTGCCAGTCCTTCCAAGGCATCATGATAGTTTTCTGTACCTTCTAAGATCGTCCTGGGAATATAGGGTGTATTTATATCCGGCTCATTGATCGCCGAATACACGGAAATGCCCCAATTTTGTATGTTTTTTGAAAGTAAATAAGGCGAATTGGGCCTCCAGCGTTCCGCAAAACTTTTACCGATTTCATACCATTTGTCTTTTGTCCCTAAAGCGTTGTAAAAACCATAATATTCAAAAAGGATCATCGGTTTGATGCCCGCCTGGTACAGCAACAGCATAATACTATCAATGCTGAATGGATTCCCTGTTTTGGTATCTGGATTAAAATAATAGGACGGGTATACGCTTACACGCGTACTTTTTGCACCGATAAAGTTTAATACGGCAATCTGCTGTATTTCTTCAGCGCCTGTTTGGCCATTTGTAAAATTACCACTTCCGGTTAAATGGGTAATATCCTGTGCACTGCTTGGGCTGGTAAAAAAAAGCAATACACCAATGCTAAATGCAAATTTTGAAATGGGCTTGTTCATCGTTTTTATCTTGTTGTAAAGCAAACGTACACATTGTATTTGATCCTAAAAACACATTCCCATTTTTTGCGTTTATACCCCAGCTATGAAAACAAATTTACCCGCCTGTTTTGCAATATTCCTGTGGACCTACATCCTGGGTAGTCCCATAGATGCCCGCGCCAGTGCGCCGCCCGAGTTGGTTTTTACCCAGGCTACCTGGCTCAGTCCCAATATTATCCGGATTCCGTTCACGTTTACCGGTACGCTTATCACCGTGCGGGCCCGGATTGACACGCTGGAAGGCAATTTTTTCTTTGATACGGGCGCGAACGGCCTGCTGCTCAACAACCGTTATTTGGGCAAACCGACTGCCTTCGGTACCGAAAGCGGCGGCAGCGTAACGGGCAAGGTGCGCGTGCTGGGTAATACCACCCTCGATACGTTTTTATTAGACAACCTGCTGCTTACCCAACTCAAGGCGGAAGTCATCGACCTCGGGCATATCGAACGCGCCAAACGGACGGCTTTGTTGGGCATTATTGGTTATGAAGTGTTTAAAGATTATGAAATTCTGTTCGATTATGCCGCGCGCCTGTTGGTGATGGTCAAACTGGACGCCAAGGGCAATCAAATAGAACGTATCCCC
The DNA here is from genome assembly GCA_903905445.1 of uncultured Bacteroidota bacterium. Taxonomy (GTDB): domain Bacteria; phylum Bacteroidota; class Bacteroidia; order Chitinophagales; family Saprospiraceae; genus M3007. Next base: position 2,389 of record CAIVGO010000287.1, on the reverse strand, counting down.
GATTGGGAATACACGGTGTTGCAAAGTTTTCCCCTGGAAGTTTCCGGGCATGTTGCCATGATTTCCCTTAAATTTGGAGAAAAAAAGCGCAAACTGTTTGGTTTGGATACCGGGGCCGAACAAAATTTGCTTACCAAGGATGCCGGGGGGCGGTTTTTGAAAGATAATTTTGAAATCAGGCGCCGCGTGAACTTAGGCGGGGTAGGCAACGAAAAAATTGAGGTGCTGTCCGGGATGCTGAACAATGCACAACTGGACTCTATTCCACTCAAACCCATGGCAACCTTGCTCACCAACCTCGACGATATCAATACGGTGTACCAAACGTATATGGATGGTATGTTGGGCTATGAGTTTTTTGCGCAGCAACCCCTCAGCATCAATTACCGCAAAAAACGCTTGACAATTTACCGTTTAGTGCGATAAACAACCCTGAATCAATGAAAAATACAATGAAAAATACATATTGGTGCTGCCTGTTTTTCTTGGTGCTGCCCGTAATGGCCGGCGCACAAGTCGATACGACAAAAAGTCCGTACGGCACTTATCGCTTTGAAGGGGAAGACGTGGTTTTTGAATTTGATGTGCGCGCGTATGAAAAAGCAGTGCGCGCTTCCGATAGCACCGCCGTCGATTTTGCCGATTTGAAGATCCTGACCGTTGCGGTGCAGGGTGATTTTAACAAATGGTCGGAAAAAGGCTGGAAAATGAAACGCCTGGATACTTACCGTTTCGAATTGCGCAAACCGACCCGCGCTTTTAAAGACGCCCCCAACTGGCAGTTTAAGTTTGTAATCAACGGCACTTATTTTACAGACCCACAAACAGCGCTGCGCAAAAAAGGCATGCTCGGTTGGTATGACCTGCAAAACCCCAATGTAGCGCCTGTCGCAAAAGATACCGGCAACGTGGCGTTTATATTGAAAGGGTTTAAATCTGCCAAAAAGGTGATTTTAACGGGCAGTTTTAACAATTGGGACGAACATGCCCTCGAAATGAAACCCACTGCGGAAGGCTGGAGCGCCCACCTAACGCTTTTACCCGCCGATTATGAGTACAAATTTATCGTTGATAGTGTTTGGATGCACGATCCGGGCAACCCGGAAAAACGCTATAATGAATACAATACCTTTAACTCTGTTTTGCGCTTAGCCAAAACCATTCATTTCGAGTTAAAAGGGTTTTCGGAAGCGCAAAACGTCCATTTGGCGGGAAATTTCAACAATTGGGATCCAACGGGCATTTTGATGAACCAGACAACCAACGGCTGGTCGATTGATTTGCCGCTCGGCCACGGAAAGCACCTGTATAAATTTATAGTGGATGGTGATTGGATGACCGATCCGGCGAATCCACGCGCAGAATCGGATTTGCAGGGGAATTTGAATTCGGTGATTTTGGTGCGGTAGGTGGCTTCGTTGATTTGCTATTGAGAAATATATTTCTGTACGCATAAGGGTATCTCCCGTCCCGTCCGTCACAGTAGCAAAGATAACAACCAACGATTATGCTACAAAAACAAAAACAAGGGCGGACGGTATTGATGTTGTGGGTACTCCTCTTCAGTACCGGCCTTTTTGCCCAAAAAGTGACCCTCAAAGGGACCATTAAAGACGCTACCAATGGCGAAGACCTCATTGGCGCTACCCTCAGCATCGCCGAATTGCCCGGCACCGGCATCAGTTCCAATGCTTACGGGTTTTACTCGCTCACCTTGCCCAAAGGGAAATACACCGTGCGGGTGCAGTACCTCGGCTACACCACCATTTCCGAAAAAATTAACCTGGAAGCCGATTTAAGCCGGAATTTTGAGCTGGGTACGGCCGACAATACCCTGATGGAGGTGCAAGTGAAAGCCGAACGCGAAGACCAAAACATCACCAAAACGGAAATGAGCGTCACCAAACTGTCGCCCAAAGACGTGAAAGCGGTACCGGTTTTGTTTGGCGAGCCCGACATCCTCAAAACCATCCAATTGCTGCCCGGGGTAAAATCGGCTGGCGAGGGCAACAGCGGGTTTTATGTACGCGGCGGCACAGCCGATCAGAACCTCATTTTGCTCGATGAAGCGCCGGTGTACAACGCTTCCCACCTGTTGGGCTTCTTTTCGGTGTTCAATTCCGACGCAATCAAGGACGTTACCCTGTACAAAGGCGGCATGCCGGCCGAATTTGGCGGACGCACCGCATCGGTACTTGACATCCGGATGAAAGACGGCAACAACAAAAACTTCGGTGTTTCGGGCGGAATTGGCATTATTTCCAGCAAAATTGCCATCGAAGGCCCGATTACCAAGGGGAAAGGCTCCTTTATTGTATCCGGCCGCCGCACGTATGCCGACGTTTTTTTGAAACTGTCGAAAAATAAAAGCCTGCGCGAATCCCAATTG
>CAIVGO010000286.1 GCA_903905445.1 uncultured Bacteroidota bacterium | reverse complement strand
GACGTTCGGCGATCAGGTTTTCGAGTTGGTAGTATGCGCCGGGACTTAGCAGGGCGCTCGATTGTAACGCCGCAATGGCAGCAGTAATGCGGCTGGAATCGACTGGGTAGTCGATGTGGTCTACTTTTTTGCGGTCGGCCAACACCGTAACTTGGTATCCAATGCTGGCTTTATGTTTTTTAAGGACGGCTTTTGACTCCACGTTTACGCTGAAATACCCGTCGTTTCCGGCCCTTTCTTCCAATAATTCTTGTTGTCGTTTGGCAATATTGGGTTCGTAAAAAACGGGTTTTTCCCCTAATTTATAGGCGATAAAGGTTCCGAAACTCTTTTCGCGGCTGTTTTTAAACAGTTCATACAGCACCAATTTGGGCCGCATCCATAATAACTTTTTGTTGGGACGCGGCAGGATTACGGCTTTTTTCAAGTCTGACTTCAGGAGCTTGGTCGACCAATTTTTATCCGTTATTTCGATTTTTATCTTTGCGCCAGTATAAAGGCGTTCTCCATCTGCCAGGCGACCCGTACCGGTGCAGCCCGCTCCGATTACAAGCAAAGTCCATGCAAGCGCATAAAGGATCAAATGTATTTTCATGGTCTATTTTTTGCCAAATTCTTTGGTGAAAATCAAACCCGCGCCTGAGTTTCGCAGGTTACCCGTGGAGGAATTGAGCAATTCAAACCCTTGTTCCGAAAATACGGTAACCTTAAAAACGCCATTGGGGGTTAGGGCATATTCTACGGAGGCGTTTTCCAGGGCACTGCGGGTTTCGCCAGTGGTGTTGCCAACGGTGGTGCCGCCCGATATTTTGAAGGTCAGTCGGTCGCCAAAAAATGATTTTTGCAACCGCAATTGGTAGTTGGTCGCGGCCTCATCGGAGCTCGTTTTCTGGTTGGATGCATCACCTGCCGATAAATCAATGTCGATCCAGGTCAGGTATTGATCGGCGAGCGCATTGATTTGATTGGTCAAGAAATTGGTCAAACCTGCCTGCAACGGATTGGCACCGCCGATGGATGTTACCGAAAATGAAGCATCGCCAATGAAGTTGCGCAACAATAAGACGCCAAATACCTGCCGGGAAAGTTGGTTTTTATCCTGGTTGACGTTGGTGAGTGCATTTTCTACTAAACTGGCCTCTTGGTTGCCAAAACTTGCCGTTAAGGTGCCCTGGGTATCATCTTTTGGGTAAATAAATTGAAAACCTACCTCTGGTTTGGTCACTGATCCGGCGATGGACGTTTGCAAAAAGAAGGTTTGGGTTGTTCGGTATTGGGCGGTTTCATTCGCAGATGCTTCTGCTAACTGGTTGGCAACCAAAGGGAAAGGGGAGGCCTTGAAGCGGTATCTTGCCTTGATATCCAGTTCGGGCGCTCCGATGTCTCCGGTCCAGGTGATGCTGCTGCCGGTGCTTACATTAAAACTGCGTTTCACAACAGATTGGTAGGCATAGTTATAAATGCCGCGCACCAATTCCAGTCGACCAACCAAGGTCATTGCGCCATTGGATAGCACATCCAATTGTAGTTTGCCACTGGCTTTACCGTTAAAATCATCGCCGGTAACCGGATTTACGACGCTGTTTACAATCAGATTGGAATCAATTTCGATGCTTGCACTGAGGGTAAACGGCTGTTTATTGACCGGAGCATCATAAATCAGCGGTCGCACGTACGCGCGTGGGGGCTGGGTGAAATACACCACGCCTTCCCGTTGCAGGGCTTGGGTGGCTACATCATACACGTAGGTAAACGTGGATGCTTTGGCCGTTTTTACCGATAGTTTCAGGTCGGGCTGGCTGATGGGACCTTGAATAGTGCCGTCCAGCGAAACGAATAGTTTTCCGTAATACACCGGGTTTTGCTGCTTATTTGTGTTCAAAACCTGCCATTGATCAGCTTGCAGACTTAGCTCGGTTTGTATGTCCGACCAGTTGGCAGTTTTCACAGAGCCATTGATTTTCAAGGATTTACCAAAGGGATCCACCAGGGTGAGGCCATCCAGGATGATGCCAGTTTCGGTAAATTCAAGCGGGGTTTCACTCAATTGGTAGCGGACATTGGTCTGTTTTGGGGTAAAATACGTCTCGTGTAATTGCATGGAGCCCCGCAGTTGCACCTGATCCGTCGGACCTTTGATACTGATGCGTGCTTCCGCCCAACCACCCAGATCGAGCAAAACATCGGAAAGAAAAATATCGAAATTGTTGTAGTTCAATCGATTAATGTCCAGGGTAAAATCGAGGCCAGTTTTGCCTCCAGGCATCTTTTTGGTGGAACCGTTTAACACCATAGATTGGCCCGCGCCGCTCAGGTTCAGTTGCTGCACTGCGATGCCCGTTGGGTTTATTTTTATTTCGTTTTCTGTATCTACCACCCATTCTTTGAAATCAATCAATTGACGGGGTGCGAGTTTTACGATGGTTTCACGGGTGCTTTGGTCGATGGTGGCTGCAGCGGCCAGTAAAAAGCGTTCTTGGCCAGCCTGGTCGGTTGCTTTAAAAGAAACAGTTGCGGTATTGGCTACAAATGCCCCGTTAAGCACTGCATTTTCAATAAAATCGGTATTTCCTTTTTTTACTTTGGGTGTGGTTACTACAAATAATGCAGCAGAATCTCCGGCATAAGAACGGACGTTCATCGAATCCAAAACCCAACCCAGGTATCCAATGCGGGGCGCTTGGACCAACAGGTTAAAATAATTACGTTGCCCAATCAAAGCGGCTTCGAGGTGTATGGGCGACAGTTCCGTCAAACCGGGAATCAAGCCGGTGGTTAATACGTCCGATTTTAGTAAATCCAGCTGTATCGAAACAGAGTCGCGGCTTACCCTGGGCACATAAGCCGTCCGATCCACCACAAAGTATTGCTCGAAAATATTGGACAAGGTTTTCGGCAAATCGGTTAAGGAAAAATAGCCCATCATCTCGCCTTTCAGCCAATCCGAATTGATTTTTAATTGATTTTGATGCTGATCAAGGCTGATATTTAGCGCCATGTCGCCAGGCTTCACATGCACGGTATCATATTGTAAATCAAGGTTTTCAATGCGCACACGGGCCTTTAGGGTATCCAATGACAAGCCTTCCGAGTGCGATACAACATGCCCGCACAAATGGGTAGGCCGATTGCTCCATCCAAAGCTGCGGAGGTCGACGCAATTGAGGCGAATATCGGCATCGAGTATGGGAATGGCAGTTTCAAAATCACCCACAACGGTTGCGTTGATGGCCGCTCTTTCGTCGATGGATACCAGTTTACCCGTGAATCGCTTTCCAGCCAATGTACCCTCTAATTGAATATCCCGAAAAATAGCGTTGTCCCAACTCAGGGAGTCGATCTTGCCAACAAGTTGAATTTGCGCACTTTCCCATATTTTAAAACCCGTACCCGCCAGTTGCGCATGCATTCCGATGGTTTTTAAGGGTTGCAGGCTGCTGTCTTTGGCCAATTGATGCACCAAAATGTTTTGGCCGATCATTTGTACCTGATAACTGCTGTCTTTTAGGGCTCCGTCCAAATCCACAACGCCCCAATTGCCCAGGACAATTTGTAGATTGGCCTTAGCATCCTGTGCGGTACCTTTTGCAACGCCTGTTACCTGAACGAAGTCGGGCAGTTGTACGGATTGGCTTATACTTGGAACAAATCCTAGTATTTCGGCGCGGGCCAATTCAGCCTGCAACTTGCCGTCGAAGCCAAGCTGGGCTGGATTTTGCAGGTTTTGGAGTAATCCTTCAAACGTTAAATTACTGTTTATTCCGCCCCGTAAAGCTTTGAAATTCAAATTCGTCTGCAAATTGGCGAGGGTTCCTTTCAAGGTTCCGTTCGCTTGCAACAAGTCGGGAAAAAGGACGCCATTTGGCGCTACCGCCGCAAAAAAGCCCGGTTGTGCATCGAGTTGTTGCACGGTTAGATCCATGCCTAATTTATCCAGATCACTAACCGAAGTCAGGGCGCCGGATAGTTGGAAAGACAGCGGCAATCCAGGTGTCGGAGCAAGCACTGTATCGCTGGACAATGCCCCCAAGGCACCTTTCAGATTTAACTGCATGTTTTCCAGCCAACCTTTGATTTGGCCGGAAATTTCGTAGGGCATATCTTCTAGTTGCGCTAACTCCTGGTTATCAATGGGTGGCATCAGGCGCAGTAAATCACCCACGATGCCTTTGAGTTGCCGAAGTTGTACCTGCATGAAGCCATAATTAACCGCGTCTTTTTTGAGGAGCAGTGCCTCGCCGTTTAATTGCGTTTGATTCAAGTGTGCCGTAATCTTTTTCAGCGTTACCCCGTTTGGCGTCATTTGAATGGAAGCTTGCAAAGAATGGATCTGTACGCCACTTTTATCGATTCCAGATAATGCATTTGCTTGTAGATACAACGAATCTTTTTGATAAGAAAATGCGGATAAATCGGCATCGAGTTGTTGCAAGTCCAGATCGCCCGCATTGAAGTGCCGGGGTGTGGGTGTTACCGTTGCATCGCGGTAAAGGATTACACTATTGGCTACCTGCATCGCTTTTGCCTGCACTAAAAGGTCATTTTCGGTTGAGATCAGGTATAAATTGGCAAAATTGGCCTCTGCTAAGTGAGCATCGAGGTATTGTTCCGTAGTTGCATATAAAACATGGGAATTATTAATTGCGCCCGATTCCACGGAAAAACTGAAACGCTGGGAGCTTGTGGCGCTGGTATCTATGGGCTGCTTTAGGATGTATTGGATGTCCGCATCTTGCAGGTATAATTTGCCCAACTGAAAATCTAATTTACCCAGGTCCGATTTATGCAAAACTATTTCCAGCCATCCGATATTGGCCAGAGTAGAAGTACCGCTGTCGGCATCTTGCATCCAAAAATGCACATTTTGAATTCGCATAGTGGTCAAATCCAACCCTATTGTCCAAGGACTTCCGGTTTGCGTAGGCGATATTTCGGCATTGGGATTTGAAAATGCGTTAAGGATGAAATCGTAATTATTTATACTGTCTTTTTGGTGGAGGTAAATGGAGGCATCCTCTAGCCGAAGATCCCGGATTACGATACTGCGTTCGATCAGTTTCCACATGTCCAAGGAAACCGCTAAGTTGCCGATGTGGATGAGGGTATCCTGTTGCTGGTCTTCCAGGAGCAGGCCTTTTAGGGCAATATAATAAGGAAAACGCAGCCCAATGGAGGCTATTTCCACCCGGGAATGCAGTTTTTCCTGTAAAAAGGATTGTACTTCCTGGGTAATGCGCTGTTGGACGGGGGGCAGCGTGAGGGCAAAAAGCGCGAGCAGGATCAGTAGCAGGAGGCTACCCAATAGGTAACTGGCGATGGGGAAAACTTTTCGCCAGGCACCTTTTGCAGTTTGGGGTTTATCCATTTGCCAAAGGTGCGGGCTATTGGTGTTTATAGACTTACATAAATAGGGGAAATCGTTACATTATTCACAGGTATGGGGATCTCAATCCATATTAACGCCAGGTATTTCTACCCAAAAATGTTTTTACCGCTATTCCTTTTCCCACGTAACCTTATCAATCACGATAGATATTATTTCGCCAGTGCTTTTCTTAACCTCCATCTTAATATTAGATTTTCCTTTCAGGGATGGTTTCGTTAAGGCTTCACACATGGTCATATTTTCAACATTTACCCCATTGATTGAAACAATTTTATCACCAATGGTTACTTTTCCTGCTAACTCCTTGGTCCATATTTTGCCGATACATAGGCTGTTGTTGATATAGTTGGGACTGATTTGCAATTGATCGTTTTTAAATTCGTTTGACGTTTCGTAGTTTTCAAAATAACATTTTTTGTTTTTATAGTCGATGGTAAGTTTCCCATATTGCAGTATTTTTACGCCGATACTTGAATTTATATCATTGTTTGATTCCGAGACGATGTGGTCGATTTGTACCCCATTTAGTTTTACAAAAGGAATATAAAGTAAAGCAGTTTCTTGGTAATTTCCGACTCCTGTCATGCCCATTGTATTGGAGCCATTGGATTTAGCCATAATTTTGAAGTCTTTTGCTTTGGTAAACTTTTCAATTTTTCCATGTGCCATCGAATAAAACTCATCTAAACCGGAATCAAATAAAGCAAATTCAGATATTTTCTTACCGATGTTAAACTTCAAATAGGGCGAACTTTGTTGATCCAGCATTAAATCAGTCCCATTGCTACCAACTACATTTAATTTTGAAAGGTCATTGGTGATTCTAATGGTTTCATTTTTGGCGTCAAATTGAATGATGGAGTTACGAAGCACGTTGCTGCCAATAAATCCATCAATACCCAAACAGTCCATGATCACGTTGTTGTTCAAAACAACAGCGGGTATTCCGGTTAAGTAGTTGCTTCCAATTTTCAGGCTGTCTACGTGCACAAACAAGAGGGAGTCTTTCTTTTGGTTAATATCCGTTACTGGTTGCTTTGCTAGAACAGGACAATTTAATGTTTCAAATAAGGCTTTTGATAAAACCAATGGCGCACCCGTATCCAAGATAAACTTCCTTTTTTTGCCACTAAGTTCTATTTCGATAATTATTTTATCATTGATGTTTTGGTAGGGAAGTTCAATAAAATAGTCGTTGGCAATAAAATTTCCTTGGTTCAAATCAATGGTTTGGCCCTGCAAGCATATTGCAAAGCACAGGAAACCTAGGGCGAAAACATATTTCATACGATTCTGTATTTTTTTGACAATGGTTGGTTTTTGTAATACAAATAAAAATACAAAAACGCCGGAATTTTAATTTTCTCTGTGCAAACTAAAGCAATTTGATTGGTTTTTCAAAGATTTATTCCGTATTCTAAT
>CAIVGO010000285.1 GCA_903905445.1 uncultured Bacteroidota bacterium | reverse complement strand
TAGGAAAGCAAGCGTGCAAAAGAGCAATTTTTGAAAAACGACATTTTACATAGATTGAATGCAGGGTTTCCAGGGTCGAAATGGCACTGGAAATCTTGCTTTTGGTTGTTGGCCTTCCTGATCGGGTGGGGTAGTGGCGCCACCCTGTTGCAAGCACAACAGCCTGTAGCAGCAAGTAAAACGACCCAGCAGATTGGCCCGCCCAATGATAGCACGCGCCTTTTATATGTGTATGCGAAAACGCCGGAGCGTGCTATAGAAGATCATGATACGTTGCCGGATGCTCGATTCAGGATGTATGATCCCGTCAGACAGCAGGCTATTGATTATGGCGCATTGGGCAATTTGGGCACCCCCAACCGACCCATGTTTTATGAAGCGCGCGCACGTCGGGGCTTCGATTTGGGCGTCCATGGGTACGATTTGTATCAGTTACAGCCCAACGAATTGCGCTTTTATCAAAATACAAAATCTTTTAGCGAGGTATATTTTAGCCAGGGCGGTACCCAATTTGATGGGCTCGTCAATGCAAAATACAGCAGAACCTTTGATAAGGGGGTCGTTTTTTCGCTCGATTACCGGGCAATCAATAATTTGGGGCAATATCAATACCAACGATCGCGGCACAACGGATTATCCCTAGGTGTATTGGCACCTATTTCTGACCGATATACTTTTTTCCTGATATTTACAAAAAATGTAATGAGCCAGCAGGAAAATGGCGGCATTGCAGATGGGGCAAGCTTTGGAACCGGCCAATTTTCAGGACCGATTTCGGCAGCTATTCGATTGCCGAACAAAACGGCTGCCACGCGCATCAGTAACCAGGTGGTCCAATTTACCCAATACCTCAATTTTACCCGGGTAGCAACAGGACAGCGTGTTTTTCGAGCGGAACATACGCTTAGTTATGCCCAAAACACGTTTAAATTTTCAGATGCCCCTTTAAATGGGGATACCTTGTTTTACGAGAAATTTTTAGTTGATAAACGCGGGATACGGCAATACGTGGCGTATAATCGGCTGGACAACCATATTAATTTGTCCACCTTCAAATCGCGCACGGTCGGACAGCCTTCCGATTTGCTTACCATCGGCTTATCCCACAGCTATTTTACCTTAAACCAGGAGCCCGTCGACAGCGCGTTTTCCAACTTTTTTCTCACGGGCAACCTGAGTATCACGCCCTCGGAGCGGTTCAAGTGGTTCGCAAAAGGCAGTTTGGGTATATTGGGCAATTTGGGCGAGTATCAACTGGAGAGTTCCTTGCGTTTGGGTTTAGGCGTTTTGGGAGAATTCAGGGCCGGTGTAATGAGCCAACTTTATCCCCCTGCTTTGTTAGACCGTCGTTTGTACGTCAGTAAACGCCTGATTTGGAACAACGATTTTAAAAAACCGCTCGAAAACAGCTTGTGGGCGGCTTATGCTTTGCCCAGCATTGGATTTGAAGCAATTGGGCGGACGTATTTGCTCAATAACTACATTTATGCGGATCAAGACGGTTTTGCCCAGCAAACAGGGGCACCCTTGCAGATTGTGCAAGTCCTGGTCACTGAAAACCTGAAAATCGGTGCCTTTCGGTTGGATAATACCGTTGCTTATCAGCGTGCCAACCGCACCGATATATTTCGGTTGCCCAATTGGTTTAGTAAGCATAGTGCTTATTTTGATGGCCGCATTTTCAGGAAACGCATGCAATTCAGTGCAGGTGTGGATTTTCGCATGAATCAGGAATTCAGGCCGGATGCTTATCAGCCCATTACGGGCCAGTTTCACCTGCAAGACAGCTTGACGCAAGCCATTTATCCTTGGTTGGATGCGTTTGTAGCCTTTAAAGTATCCAGTTTTCGATTTTTTATCCGGATGGAAAATATGGGGAACTTGTGGAACAACAGCGCCGTTTTTTATCAGACGGCTAATTATCCGCTGCCTTTTCGTGCAATCCGGTTTGGGATTAATTGGCGCTTTATGGATTTGAACACGAAAGCAACCAGCACAACAAATGGTGGAGCGCCGGGGCGAAACAGCAGCCGACCACCAGGAAACAGGGGGTTTTAAGGGGGATAAGATGAGCATCTTGTTGCAAAAAGTAGCATAGACAAATTACTTTATTGAAATAAAAATGGAAAAACCTTCTTTGGATGACCAACTGACCATCTTGGTTCGGTTGGGCTTCGAGCATTTACAAGCAACCGCGTTATACACGCAAAATAGCATCGTCGCAAAACTTAAGTATTTGGGCTATGAAGTTTCAACCGCAACTTTGTCGAACCTGCTATCGAACAAAACGGATCCGAGTCGCAAAGTGGGACCTAAGGCCTTAAAAAAGGCGGCAAAAGGCATAGAGTTGCTCATGCAACATGAACTGGATATGCAATTTAGCCCGGTAGCAGCCAATTATACCCCGCTGCATACGCCGGATTGGACGCCTTTTCGCGTGCCGGATACCTCCAAACTAAACAGTCCTGATTTTTCAATACACGCAAACGGGCGGGTGAGTGTCGAGCACAAGACCGCTTTTATGGGCAGTGCCAACAAAGAGGTTACAGAGTTGGGGGTGCGTTTGAACGCCTTTGCAGGTTATTTTACATCGCAGAACGAACAGGCTTATAAAGCGCACATTATCAGGCTTTTACAACGAGGTGTGCATTTTAAAGGGTATTTGATGGATCCTGCATCTGAAGAGGCGCGCATGTATTTTAAGGATCGAAGCCAACATTTGAGTTCGGAGCAGGAAGCCGCGTTTGAAACAAGTCAGGTGATTCAACGCTTAAAATCCTTATGTACCGAATTCGAACAAATGCAATTGAAGGGGAAATTTGAGATTTATACCTATAAACATATACCCTACAGCCTTATTTATGTGGTGGATGGTGCTTTACCAACCGGTAAAATGATGGTTTCACCTTATTTATATGGGGTTCGGCGGGCCAATTGCCCTGTTTTGGAATTTACCAAAGCCAACCAGCCCGTATTGTTCCGAAAATACTGGGAATCAATGCAGTATTTCATCGAAGGTGCGCAAAAAATTCAATAAGTGATGGACTATAAAAAAGCTTAGACCTGATTGTTCGGAAGGGAACGGTCTGGGGTTTTGTCGTTTTTTAAATTTAGATAAATTTACAAAATTTTCATAAATTATTGATAGTCAAATAGATATAGTTCCGGGTTTGCCTGCCATTTACCTTTGTTGCGTCAACATTGACAGACAAACATCGGTAATCGCCCGGGATTCATTAAAGGTTGCCGTTGGTTGTCGTATTAACCAATTCTAAATTTTACTACAACGATGAAAAATGCAATGCACACCGGTCTTCAGGCTGGCCTTAAAATCATGTTCTTTTTGTTCCTGTTGTTGCCAGCCTTTGCGGCACAGGCAGCCATTAAAGGCGATCCTGTAACCGTTTGTCCAGCCCCCAGTCCCAACAAAACGCAACAATCAACAAATTCAGTGTCGTTTTCCTGGGCACCTGTAAGCGATGGTGCCAGTTACCAAATTTTTTGGGTGCGCGCAGCCGACAATCAAAGCAGCGCCGTTCAATCTGTCAGCAATACAAGTATCACGTTTTCGGGGCTTGCTCCAGGAAATTATTCCTTTTATTTTGCTACAAATTGCGGCACAGAGTCTTCTTCCTATATCATCCTTGACGAAATAATATGCGAATAAGTCTTGATGCGTTAGGCTCCTTGATTGGGGCCTAACGTTTTTTATAATCTGCTACTTTTTTCTTAAGCCAAGCACGCAAATGCAAATCGTTTTTTGATTCGATTAGTTGTTGAATAGTCGCTTTGTCTTTTTTTCGGTCAATGAGCATTTTTATTATTTTAATGGCATTTAAGGCACCTTCATTGGATTTGTTTTTGGGTGTGCTTTTTCGAAGGGTTAAATGTATTTTGTATTTTTGGATGTATTCGTCGAGGAATTCATGCTCATAACCCAATTCGTACATACACCTAATTTTCGTTAATCGCACAAACAATTGATTTTCGTGGCTTGCACCTTCCAGTCCCATGGCATTGATTAAATCAAGTGCCTGCGGGTAAAGTTTTATGGAGACGGCCAGTTGTATTTGTGCAATTTGACTGGTTATTTCGCGGTCGGCCTCCCTGATTTTAGTCGTCAAATCTCGGATAAAATCTTTTGCCCAATCAAAATCTTCCAAAGCACATGCTACATTCAAAATACCTAAAAATTCGGTTGGTGTGATGGATGCTGATTCTTTAAAAATACCGTTTTGGACCCCTATTTTATTCAAATTGTGGATTTTTCTTTGATAATAATTCATATTATTGTCTTTTCGCACTTGCCCGATGGCATAATTTTTCATAAAGCGCAACACATTGTGCATTTCATCCAGGTCAATATAGTCTTTAAGGTTGAGCATATTTTCTTCCAGGATGTTAAAGTCCTCCTCAAGTTCGGTTGTGTTCAATTTCAGCAAGGACTCGTAAAGCTTGAACAGGGGTAAGTCTTCGGGTTTTTGGAGCGGCGTTTCCAATTGCGGTGCAATTTTCAGGAACGATGTTCGCTCATTTTCCATTTTGACCTTCAGCAAGGCGCTGATTTGATTCAACGAATGGTAGCTTGCGTCAAAGGTTTTCAGGTTGGCTAAAGCACTCGATTTAACCAGTTGATTGTACTGATGGTAAGCAGCCGCCCATTGCTTTAACATATTTTGGGTGCTTTTGAGCGGTGCCTTTTGAGTTGATTCAAAAAATGCGTTGGCTTTTTTTTCATATTGTTCGCTCCAGTTGTTTTCATCCAGCACCTGAAGCCACACTACATCGTTCAGCCAGTCATTTTTTCGAATGCGTTCCAGCATTATATATTCTTTCAACCACCGATGCAGGTCGGAAAAGGTGTTGTGTAATTGCTTATGCCTACTTTTGGGATCTTGGGCTTGGGTGTAGATTTTTTGTAAAAATGTTTCGGGGAAATCTAGCCCCTCTAAGTTGGAAAATTGGGCGGTGGTATCACTTAAGTAATTCATTACCTTTAAAGAAATTTCTTCATTTGGATAAAAACATTGCAAATAATGCACAAAACTTGCAATTTTGTGCGCCGTGAGCAAAGTCAGCGACTTAATAAATTTAGAATTTTTCATAAATTTTAAAAAATGCTTGCGGGGAAATAGTGGTTTTAAGTGTTCATAAAAGTACCAAAAAAATAATAAAGTCATTGAAAAATATTCAACTAATTATAAAAAAATATTTGTGAAAATGGTGTCATGCTCGGACTTTCGAGTGGTTATACATCGGATCGGTCATTTTTGATGGACAAGCAATATTTGAAAAAGGATTGTTTGCGGGGAAAACGCACAAAAACGAATTTTTTTTTAGATAATCTATCTTCAAATTGCACCCGATTTCAGGCCATGCCTAGCATACAATCCAACGAAACAACCTATGACGGTTCTCATTCTGACACCCTTACCGCTCGAATATGCGGCAATTTCTAAACACCTTGAAGGTGTTCGGGAGCAGGTATTTCAGGATGCCGCTGGATACGAAATTGGATATTTCAAAGGTAAAAGCCATCAATATAAAGTGGTTGTACGCGAACCCGGCATGCGCAATGTAGATATGGCCCTTGCAACAGAAAAGGCAATTCAGCACTTCAAACCACAAATAGTGCTTTTGGTAGGAATTGCAGGCGGGGTGAAGGATGTGGAAATTGGCGATTTATTGATCGCAAATAAGGCATACGGCTATGAATCCGGTAAAGAAACGGAAGATGGATTCAAGGCGCGTCCAGCGGTCGAGTCGTTTAGTCCAGAACTGCTGGCTCGGGCACAAGCTTTAAGCCGCAAAACAGATTGGAAAAATAGGACCGACGACGGAGCACCGGACGCTAAAGTTTACATCGGGGCGATCGCTGCCGGGGAAAAGGTCGTTGCAGGCGTGGAGAACCCCACCTTTGAACGCATAAAACTGCATTTAAATGATACGTTAGGGCTTGAAATGGAGGCGATAGGATTCGCTACAGCCTTGCATATTTACCGAAATATCCATGGTTTGGTGATTCGGGGTATATCCGATTTATGTGCGGGGAAAGCCGAAACCGACCAGCAAAACTGGCAACCGGTGGCCGCTGCCCGTGCCGCAGCTTTTGCCTTTGAATTGCTGTATGAATTGGATGCCACTCCGTTTATGGTAGCAGCGCCCGAACCCAATGCAATTGCCCAAGCATTGTACGCCCTGGCATTTCCAAACGAACCATCGGAAAATGCAGTAGATACCGCTACAACCCACGCCGCATTAGAATGGATTCGTACCTGGTTTGCAGCCGCAGATCCAATTTCAAGCGCAGTGCTGGATTTGCCAGGTAGTGCGGAGGCCAAGCAAATTATTTTAGCGCAAAAACTCCCCAACTTGCTCGAAAATGCACAATTTAAAGCAGAATTAGAGGATAAAATGGTCGAGCGCAGAAAATTGAGCATCAAAAATATGCTGGAAGGCAGTCAACTGGAGGTCGCCGGAAATATGCGGATTGGGGATCAGCATACCCGTGACAGCGATTTATACGAACAAAAGAATATTGTAAAAACGAGCACCATCAAAGTTGGAGGCGATTTTCACCTCGGCGATGGTTGAGTGCATAAGCCCCAAAAAACATTTTAGATTGAACCACAAAAAAATCCCAGTCCGCTTAGGCGTACAACTTTCGGGGGAAAGATGCAAGGATTTTACCAATTTGTAAGTTATTTTAGCTCAGTAATTTAAATGTTTGTCTCACACATATAGTCGGGGATTACTGCGGTTTCCCCGGCAGTGTGAGACAAACTTTTATAAGCGGCCTAGCAGGTTCAACAATCCTGAATTAATTTGATTGCGTTCCATATTGGCTTCCCCCCTCGATATAATTCCTAAACGTTCATTGCGCCCCAAATCTTCCCAGCGCGCCGAGAGGGTGTTCACTTCTAATTGTAGGTGTGTAGCGTGCTGCTCCGTGTAATCCAGGAGTTTTTTAAACACTTCTCCCGTACGTGCGCTAGCAATCAGGCTGCGCAAGTTGCGGGCAATTTCAGGATCGGGACTTGATTTTCCAGTTGTAGTATTGGTTGGTGGTATGCCATGGTAATGAATATCGCCTACGTGCACATTGCCGCCCGCTTGAATATGCTCATCGCCTAACCGAAAGTTGCCACCAACGGTAATGGTACTGCCGGTAATGACATTTTTCATGGTTGTTTCCTGGGTTTTAAAGTCCGCCAGTTTTTCAGCCATTTCTTTCTTAAATTGCTCATTTTCAAGCAATACAGGCAACTTTTGTTCAATGATAATTTTTTTGGCGGCTTCATTTCCCGGCGTTGTCACAATGGCCGTAGAGATTGGATCGTCTTTTAAAAACCAGGAGCGGATCCATTGCATGGTAGCCGTGACAAAGTCTTTCGGAAACTTTTTGACTTCTTCATTTTCCAGGATAAAGTCGAGGACGTATTTTTTAGCAGCATCAAGCATTGTAGACAGGGATGTTTTAGTTGTTTTCTTGTTAGATATTGACGTTTTGTGTAGTTGTATTGGGAGTTATCCTGATCAAAAACGGATAATTTCGTGCTAGATAGTTATAGTTCATAAACCGTGCAAATCGGTATTCTGTTTTCCAGATCAACGAAAATATTTTGTTGTAAAAAACAAAAGCCGTTTGGAAGGACTCCAAACGGCTTTATGTTCATTGTATAAAACAAGTACTAGTTCTTAACTTCTTCAAATTCAACGTCTTGTGCTTCTGAGCCGCCGTTTCCACCGGTTGGTCCGCCTGTTGGCCCAGCATAAGGGTTTTCCGTAGCGCCACCATTAGCAGCTTGTGTGGACTGATAAATTTCCTGGCTGGCTACATTCCAAGCCTCGGTCAGGGCCGCTGAGGCAGCATCAATGCGGGCGAAATCTTCCGATTTATGTGCTTCGCGCAAGTCGGTGAGGCGTGCTTCAATCGTTTCCTTGTGGTTGGCAGGTACTTTTTCGCCAAATTCGCGGAGTTGTTTTTCCGTTTGGAAAATCAAGGTATCAGCGGCATTCAGTTTTTCTGCGCGTTCGCGTACTTGACGGTCGCCTTCAGCGTTGGCTTCTGCTTCTGCTTTCATGCGGGCAACTTCATCTTTACTCAAGCCGGTGCTGGCTTCAATGCGGATGTTTTGTTGTTTGCCGCTGCCTTTATCCATGGCGGTTACAGAAAGGATACCGTTGGCATCAATGTCGAACGTTACCTCTACTTGTGGTACACCACGGGGTGCTGGCGGGATGCCATCCAGGATAAAACGACCCACCGAACGGTTGTCGCGTGCCATGGGGCGTTCGCCTTGCAGGATATGGATTTCTACTTGTGGCTGGTTGTCGGAAGCCGTGGAGTAGGTTTTTGATTTTTTCGTTGGAATGGTCGTATTTGATTCAATCACAACGTCGTAAATATTGCCCATTGTTTCGATACCAAGTGACAATGGGGTTACGTCGAGCAACAATACATCGCTTACATTACCAGACAATACACCGCCTTGAACTGCAGCGCCGATGGCCACTACTTCATCCGGATTTACGGAGCGGTTGGGTTTGCGGCCGAAGAATTTTTCTACTTCTTCCTGGATGCGTGGGATACGGGTCGAGCCACCTACGAGAATCACCTCTTCCACTTCATTGGCGCGCAGACCAGCATCTTGCAGGGCTTTGCGGCAGGGTTCGAGGGTGCGTTGCACGAGGGTATCGGTCATTTGCTCAAATTTAGAGCGGCTGAGTTTCATCACCAAGTGCTTAGGTACGCCATCGATTGCCGTGATGTAGGGCAGGTTAATTTCCGTTTCCATTCCACTGGATAACTCGATTTTGGCTTTTTCGGCCGCTTCCTTCAGGCGTTGTTGCGCCATTGGGTCTTTGAGCAGGTCGACATTTTCCTGGCGGCGGAATTCATCTGCCAGCCATTCGATGATCACCTGATCGAAGTCATCGCCCCCGAGGTGGGTATCGCCATTGGTTGATTTTACTTCAAATACGCCACCACCCAGTTCGAGGATAGAGATATCGAAGGTACCACCGCCAAGGTCATACACCGCGATTTTCATGTCCTTGTCGCGTTTGTCGAGGCCATAAGCCAGGGCAGCCGCAGTGGGTTCGTTTACAATCCGTTTTACTTCAAGGCCCGCAATAGCGCCTGCTTCTTTGGTAGCCTGGCGTTGTGAGTCGTTAAAGTAGGCAGGTACCGTAATAACCGCTTCCGTAACCGTTTCTCCGAGGTAATCTTCGGCAATTTTTTTCATTTTTTGCAACACCATGGCGCTGACTTCCTGTGGGGTATACAGGCGACCGTCAATGTCGACGCGGCAAGTATCATTATCGCCTTTCACCACTTTATAAGGTACACGGCTCACCTCACTGGTAGATTCGGTGTACCGCATGCCCATAAAACGTTTGATGGAGGCAACGGTGCGGGTTGGGTTTGTGATGGCCTGGCGTTTGGCAGGAGCGCCAATTTTGCGCTCGCCATTGTCCAAAAAGCCAATTACCGAGGGCGTTGTGCGCGCTCCCTCGTCGTTTGCAATTACAACAGGCTCATTGCCCACCATAAATGCAACGCAGGAGTTGGTCGTTCCTAAGTCTATACCAATAATTTTTCCCATATCTGTCGGGTTGATTTGTTGTAAGTAAATGGTAGTGGGTGGGAGTCAGTTTGCCAATAAAACAGGAAAACCGGGTATTTTTATCCCCGCTTTTAGGTTGTTTGTACTGGCGTAGTTGTCTCTTTGTTCAACAGTTATCAATCGGTATGCCATGCGGCTAAATCTGACGGATTGACAGGGTTCTGACATCAAAATTAGGCCTTTTTGTCAGACGATTGTGCAAGAAACTGACAAAGCTTCGGGCGTACATACGGTGCGGGTGTTATATCTTGTGGGCGTTTTTAATCAACCCATCCCATTTAATTCAAACTGCTTTTCCCATGACAGGTTTATCCCAGCAACGCATTTTTACGCTTTTGTTTTTGCTTTTTTTTTGTTTTCATGAAACGGTGTCAGGGCAACTGGCCAAGCATGGCAATATCTGGCATTTTGGCAATCGGGCGGGACTTGATTTTTCAGGTGGTGCCCCAATACCTTTAAGTAATGTAAATATGGATTCCTACGAAGGATGTGCGGTGTATTGTGATGCGGATGGGGAGATGTTGTTGTACAC
>CAIVGO010000284.1 GCA_903905445.1 uncultured Bacteroidota bacterium | reverse complement strand
CGCATAGGAAGGTAATTTTATGTTATATCAAGATGTTTTTGGCGCGGTTTGAGTTGCCTGACACCCATCAAAGCGGAAACATTTGGGTAAGATATTCGACCTCTAGCGAGGTCGTGCGGAAAAAATACCATTGGGCGTTGCTACAAATATTTGACCTCCAAGGAGGTCAGTGCCTTGCCTTTAAGTTTTGAGGTATCTATAAAAGGTCCTGGTTTGTTTTCAATGAATCATTGGGCAACGCGACGACCTCGCTAGAGGTCGAATATTTGTAGAAAACCATGCCCGAACCCGATCACGACTTCGGAGAAGTCGCATATTGCATTACATGGCATCATAACACCTTTATTTACACGCTATTTTATAGATGCTAATATCTTATCAAAGATTTGTAGTAGCCTGTAAATTCCATTGGCGGGGTGACTGAAAAAGTCGCCCCGTCAATAGAATTTACGCATTCGTGTGGGATTAAAGCAGGCTTGAGATGTTATGCTTGAATTGATCGCCAAGGATTTTCCGCTGGATATGCGTGGTAATAGGTAAAAATCCCGAATTTTGATCTTCACCAAAACTCGGGATGTCTCTTGTTTAAAAAACGTAGAAATGGCCACCATACAAGCCAAATTTGAAGAAAAGCATTACCCGCCTTTCGATTTCATCAAAACCCTGCATTGGAGCGGCAACCATTGGGATGATATTTTGTATTTCCCCAAAGACTATCAGATTGGGCATATCAAGCAGGGTCAGGGTACGTTTTTTCAAGGGGATGCAATTTTGCCGATTACCGAAGGCCAGTTTTACCGCGTTCATCCCGGAAATTTACATTCCGGCAAGCCCGATTTCGAAACCGGTTGGGCAGCAGATGTGATTGTATTAAAATCAGAATACATTGCTGAAATTTGCCGTTTCAACCCTGATTTACCCGCTTACACGCCCATGGTGACCACCAATGCGGAAGAAAATGCCGAATTAAACCTTAATTTCAGGAAAGTATTAGATGTCCTGCAAGATGCGGAACAAGATCTTATTTTAAAAGAAAGCAATTTGTATTATGCTATTTACAATTTAATTACGCTGGGCGCTCAACAACATCCAGACAAAAGCGAATCCATTACCACGCATGATGCGATCACACGCGCGCAAGCCTTTATCGAGGAAAATTTTAAAACAAACTTCTCCCTCGATGAATTAGCCAAACAGGTATACTTGAGCAAATTTCATTTGTTGCGTGTATTCAAACAGCACCTTGGTATTTCACCTGGCATGTACCAAATGCAATTGCGTTTAAATGAAGCGCGCAAATTGATTTTCAAGGACTTATCCCTCACCGAAGTGGCCCTGGAACTTGGCTTTTCCGACCAGGCACATTTTACCAACACCTTTAAAAAATATGCAAACGGTGCAAGCCCACGTGACTTGCGGAAAACAGCAATATTCTACAATTTTACAGAGTAGGCAAGGGGGTATTTTTGTGGCATCAAACAACATAAAAATACACTCAAATGGAAAATGCCTTGAATTTCAAACGAATTATCATTGGTGGCCTCATTGCCGGCATGATTTTAAACTTGATTGACACCCCGAACGGTATGTTTATTGCCGGCCCACAAATTAAACTGTTTTTGGCCGAACACAATATTCCGTTCAATCCCCTCATCCCCGCTTTCTTCTTCCCCTTCCATTTGATCTTGGGTATGATGATGGTATGGACCTATGCCTCAATAATACCCCAATTCGGTGCGGGACGAAAAGCTGCCCTTTATGCCACCATCTTATTATTATTGAGCACGCGGTTGATGGCCTTTGGATTTGTAGTGATGGGGCTATTACCGCTTCATTTGTACCTGATTTTATCGGCTACCATGATTTTAGGTTCCTTGATAGGCGGACTAGCT
>CAIVGO010000283.1 GCA_903905445.1 uncultured Bacteroidota bacterium | reverse complement strand
AGCATCTTGGTTCGAGGTTGGAGAAGTGTTTCTACCATACTATAATCGCTTATTAGTTGAATCATGGCATTTTTCGCATGAATGGGTCCTTGATAATATTCAATCCTATAAAAGTCCCTCATCAATTGATTACATTGCAAAAGCAATTGATTCTCTTAATGTTAATTATTTGGTACAACATGATACGGACTACCCAAGTTTCATCCGAAAATGTATGTGGACATTGGCTGACATAAATACTACTGAAAGTATAGAATTGCTACGGAGTTACTTGGGAAGTGAAAACCCAGTAATTAGTCAATATGCCAACGAGCAATTAAGGTGGCTAAATGGAGAAAAAGAAATGAGATATATGGGATAACAACGAATGTACGAAAATGCCTACTAAACATCGGCACATTCGCACATCTAACCGTTCCTTTTCGGCAAAAATTAAAGGGGTAATAATTATGAGTTCGCGTTGCCGTGTACGTTGAAAATTGAATAGTATTATATTTGTTTTTTTATTATTCAAACGTTGTTGCTTAAAAAGTATCCAATTATTCTGATAAATGGATTTCACGCATTCAAACAAAACAACAAAAAAAAACTTCAAGGAAAAGCACAAAATGAAATCCAGCATCCAGCAATTTTTAATACTTTCCGGCATGTTCTTTTTCATGAGCACGGTGCATGCCCAATCATCATGCTATGAACGCCTATTCGATGCTTCCGGTGTTGATACAGCGCCTTATCAACAAGCGCTGGAGGACTCTGCTTGTGCGCTGCGGGCTGTTTTTCCTGCTGAATTTCAGGGCTTGTTCAAAGTATATGATGTAGGCTTTTATTTGCACAATACGGTTACTTCCGGGTACCCACAGGTTTTTGAAACGGCTAAAGACACGGTTGCATCAAAATCACCTTATTATCTGCTTTTCGGAAAGCAAACCGATCAAAACGGGATATACACCAGGTTTTGGGTGGATTTAAAACTGCCTACCACTGGTAAATTTGGGTGCATTGACTTAGTATCACCCACTTTACGGGCCGACATAAAAAGAAAAATCGAATACGTAACAAGCGAAACGTACAAAAACGACGGCAAGGCCTATTACTTATATGCCCATGCCGAAATGGAGGCAATGTCAGCACTCAAAAAAATTGTAACGGACTATGTAAACTGTTGTAATTTGCAATCACGTAACACTGGAGATTCTTCCAGTTGCCAGGCCTTTTTATTTCCAGCTTCCCTTACGGAGGTGACCTATTCTGGGTTAAACTATATTGAGATGAAACAAGATGTCGGGAGTAATTTTGGGCAAGCTTTTCCAAAGCCGCATTATTTGAGCACGCGGCCCAGCAATGCGCAATCGCCCCTTGCACACATAAGCGGATTGGATGTAAGTGCACAGGTAAAGTTTAATGGCAACGAAATCTTTGATACCATAACCGTGCGGGGGAAAGGAGAAATAACGGTTAGTGGGATTAAGGACACTGTCATCTTTTTGGAACAGTCTGCCACACAAGACCTATATACCCGACAAATAACGGCTAATTTGACCGCAATACTTCCGGCAAAGATCGTTTTCTTTGACGATCTTAAAATAATCTGGGAAATGAAAGTTAATAGGGCCGGTGAACCGGAAGGAGGTTGGGAACCTGTTGGGGAAAGTGTCAATGATTGGTATTTGACGTTGGGAAAGCCAATTGCAGAAGGGGAAGGTACTGGCTATAAGCATTTTCACACCCTGTTTGATATTAGTTGCCGTTATGGTATGGGATCAACTGATACATTCCTTGTAGACGGTGTTTGGAAACATTTTGCAAAAAAGCAAGTTAAACGTTCCGATGGAGATTCATTGAAATATTATAGAAATTGGACAGGTGGAAACCTGGCTTCTAATACATCTGAGTTA
This sequence comes from uncultured Bacteroidota bacterium, assembly GCA_903905445.1. Classification (GTDB taxonomy): domain Bacteria; phylum Bacteroidota; class Bacteroidia; order Chitinophagales; family Saprospiraceae; genus M3007. The sequence continues at coordinate 6,578 of CAIVGO010000283.1, read as the reverse complement.
TTGCAAACCAAAGATGGAATGTGTATGGCATGGACAAGGTTTTTGTTGGATGTATTGAAAGTTCATGGGTTTCGGGAGAGTGAAAATGCTATCTATGTAAAACCAAAATTAAGCGATTATTTCTTTGTGAAGACATGGGAGAATATTGTACTATTGGGAACATCTGGAAATGCCAAGTATTCTTTTAAAAATATAGAATCAGAATCATTATACATGAATAATTCATATAACTGGGATTTTAAAGAAGTCAATCTTCTATCTCCTTCTCCATCCCAAAACAACAATTTACCACAATCGGATTTCGGCAATCATATTATTGCCAAAATTGATGGGAAGTTGTATGATCCATCTTATGGCGTGGAGTATGGTGAGAGCACATTAATACCCAATCCAGATGCCCCATCAGAGATATTGGAATTAGTTAATGTTCTGGATGATTTATATATTAGCGCATACAGTTTAAAGGATGGTCGAACACACTTTATTCAAATCAATACTTTTAAAAAAAGTGATTTTATTATTGTAGAAAAAATCTACAATAAATCCCATTAGAACTATTCAATGTTACCTAAGTTACATGCCATGAAACAAATATCATTTTTCACCCTTTCTCTTTTCTTGATTTTTATTCCTTTCATTCAAACATATGCCCAGACAAGTCCCAAAGGAATTGTTTCGAGACAAAATTTCATACAATCAGGCACTTACGCAAAGGAATTTAAGATTGGAATAACTGATTTAAAAAACCAAAAAAATACCGATCCAATAACAGTTAACTGGCTTCTTACTAAAGAAATAGGCCCACTTTTTAACAATCACCTGGCGTGGGACATTATTGACACTACCATATATTTAATTCGGACATATGAGGATAACTTCGGACAAAATTTTGCACAATTAAAATCGTATAATATAAACGAGATAAAACGGCTTTTTTCCCTTAATAAAGATAGTTTGCGGAATTATATAATATCCCCTGATAACACTAAAGCAAGCCCGGACCCTCTGGGATTGTATGCATTTAATATTACGTTTAAAAACGACACCTTGACCGGCAAAGTGTATTTCGACCTCTATTGCAATACAAAATCATTAAACCTTTATATATATCTTGAAGATAACAAGCGATTAGAAATTTGGGAATTTACACATTATCCTATTCGACAAGGCTTTGTCAATAATAAGGATAAAGAAAAATTAGATGAAATATATAAAAGAAAACCTTGGGAAAAAATCTTTTCACAGTCCATCAATATAGCCTGCCCTTTTAGCGTGTTTAATGCAAATCAGAAAGATGTTCTGATTGATGCGAATGGGCAAATATACCAGTTAAAACATGCCAAAATTGAAAAAATGAGGTCATCGTCTATTCCAAATATAGCAAATACAATTTTGATCATAAATAAAAACACCAACGAACTTTCCTTTATCCCTGCACCTAAATTTTTTGAAAAAAATAAATTATCAACCGAGGACAAAATCAGGAAGTTTTCGCAAAAAATAAGGTTGGATGATTAGAATATCATTTTCAACCAATCAACCAGCAACACCAGCCGGCAAATAAATATTTTCCACCGGAAGCAACGCCTGCGCACGCACAATCTCCTGATTTTGAAGATATTGTTGTATGCGGTGTACCTTGTCGGTGATATCCTCCACTTCAACCATCCAGGCATCTACATATTGCTGCACGGCAATCGCAGAAAGGCCAATTTGAATAGCCCGATAATCTAATTTATTCATGTGCATATCGCGCTCCGGATCCCATTGAATCCGGACGGGCGCGTTTTCCAATTGCGTTTTCCATGCATCTATCGATGCGTGTACCAATGGGTCGAAATGAGAAAGGCAGGCATTTTGTAAAGCCCAATCAAAGCCCGCTCGTGTAATTTTGATGGATAAAACATGTTCCTGGTCCGGTTTGGTGGCCCATCCGGAGCGGTACATCATCCACAGGAACGATGGTTTAATCCAGGTCATCCGCTCCATTTTGAAAGGTGGGGAGACAAATTTCTGGTGTTTTACGGCCAAGTCTGCAATTTGTTTGTTGTATGCCTGATAAACGGTGATGGTGTGGTTATCGTAAACGGCCCGGATTTGTTGTTCTTGATACATATTGAACTATTGTAAAGGAGTAAAAATGTTTGCGCGTTGTGATTAATGGGGCAAAGATATACCAAGATTTAAATGGATTTGAAGGATGGATGGATATAAGTGTCCTCAAAAATTTTAGCAAACAATGATTTTTAATCAAAAACTAAATAAGTCATGAACCGAATGCTTTTTTTAGCAATATTTATTTGCGCATCTAAATTTTGCGCTCTCGGACAAATTAATAGCCATATTGACAAAGTAACGTTGGCTAAAAATACGGTTATTAGATCAAGCACCAATGATAAAAATGAAAAATCTTTGGAGATAATCAATGCCAGAACAGGACAAACAACAAATAATATCAAATATTCAGATCTGGAAAATGGACTTCTGGTTAACCATCCCTTGTCTTGGGATGTTGCGCATGATAGCATATTATTTGTAATCAGAACCTATTCTGACCAATTGGGAATGACTTACACCGATTTGTTAACCTATAATATAAATACGATCAAGAGACTTGAGCAGGAGGATTTGCGTCAATATTTATTTGACAATAACCGGATTGCGGTTAAGCATATCGCTCCATTATTTATGTATTGCTTACGGATAGCCTATCGGGCAGATACGCTCAAAGGGCCCGTTTTTTTCGATATTCGTTCCAGTAATCATGATTTATTGCTTTATGTTTACATCCATGACAATAATAGTCTCGAAAAATGGCGTTTTAATTGGTACCCTGCATACGTTCAACAACTTGCACCAGAAGATATAATTGAACTTCATAAAGTGGATCAGTGGGAAAAGATGGCAACCTACTCCATTTCGTTAACAGCGCCATTCAAGGCTTTTGATCTGGGCGGGAAAGAATACATCTTAAACAACGCAAACGAAATATATGAATTAAATCAAAATGCAAAGGCCGTGTACCTAAATAAACCTAAAAAAACAGACAAAAGAAGTGTAATTATAATTGATAAAGCGCATAAAAAAGTCAGAACCCTTCCGCAAGAAAAATTTGATGGTTCGCCAGAATTAAAGACAGGAAAATCAATTATCAAGGCTTCTAAACCACTCAAAATCAATCAATAATTGCGATATCGCATCTGGATCAATGCTTTCCCATACGAGTGAAATGAAAAGAGCACTTTTTATATTCGTTTTCTTATCGGCTCATGCAAATGCGATTGGCCAAATTGATAAAATATTCGTTGATCATAATTTTACCTATCAGGTCAGTCGGCCACATGTGCGTTTTCTAAATTTGAATGTAAACAGTGCTAAAACGCAGGACACTTTAGTTACGCAGCTAGAGGTAACAAACACAGGACGGTACAGTTATCATCCTATTGCCTGGCATATTGTTGACTCTTTTTTATACGCATTAGAGATGCGGAGAACAGAAGAATTATTTGTTACCCCTTTTTTGATTCGCTACACCCTTCCTCAGAAAGGAGCGAAGAAAATTGATTTTGATGCGATTAAAAAATCGAAGAAAACTTTATATTATATTCAAATACTCGACCGTTATTTATTTTTTCTTTCCGAAAGAAGCCAAAGCACTGAAAAACCAATGTATTTTGACTTTATTATTGATAAAGAAGGGGTTATTACCGTTGCCATACTTGAAATTGATCGAAAAAAAGTGTCCGTTTTTACAAAATCCATCGCGCAACATGAATCAGAACAATTGGAAGATATACCACTATATGAAAGGGTTGAAACCTGGAAAATGGTTGATAGTTTCGCCACAACAATTAAGTCGCCTTTCCGAATACTCAAGGAAAACAATCAATATTATGTTGTTGACAGCGATGGCACACTTCTCGAAGCAAAAGACAAAACACTTGCTTTAGTACCCAATCGAAAATCGGAGCCCATTGCCTTGGTTTTTGATAAAAACGGGCAGAAAGGTGTGCGATTTTTGCGGTTAAGTAGCCTTAAAGGTGATCAAAAAATCAATGCTTCTGTTATAAAGCATTTTGCGAAGGCATTGATTGATAAGTAATTAATGTAGATAGGTGCACAGCGGAAAACAAGGATGCACCATTGTAATCGAAGAGATTTATGATGGAAGCAATCATTACTAAACCTTAATAAAATGATGATTCGAATTTTTCTCCTCGTTTTAATACTGCCCTGCATCTGTATTGCGCAAATTAACCAGCCTTTAGAAAAAATAATTATAAATAATAAAACAGGATACTTTTGCAAGGTTAAATCTGCGGATAGATCTATATTATTGACGCGATTTAACTTGGAATCTCCAGAACGCGATTCAATTTTCTTATTCGATCAACCAGGCGGTATGTTTGAATTGCACCCAATCGTGTGGGATTTGATTGATAGTACACTTTTCCAGGTTAGAATTTATACAACAGGCGACGGTATGCAATATGCCGAACTCAGGGGATATAAAGAGCGCCTGATTAAAGCGTATGCGAACAAAGATGTAGGATATGATTACATTGCTTCACAAAACACACGCTTGGATAATAGTCTTCCGTTAAATTCCTACATCCGACGAATCAAAAACCATGAAGATACACTGAAGGGGCCCTTATATTTTGATATTATTACTACAAAGGACGCCTTACTCTTATATATTTATTTGGATGACTTGAAAATTCTTGAAACTTGGAGTTTTAGCAGATATTTACTATCTATTAGAAAAGTCAATGATGAAGAAGGGGATAAATTAATGAATCAAAAAAGATGGGTGAAAGTAAAATCCATTTCTGCCGATCTTAAATGTCCATTCCAGTTAGTACCAATCAATAACAATATCTTTGCTTTAACGAATTCGGGGGATTTGTTTGATTTTTCAAAAGAATATGCTCAAGAAGTTAAAATATCAACTCCATTAAAAAATTACAAAGGAATTATTATAAACAAGCAATTAGAATCTACCAGATATCATAAAATTGAGGATTGGTATCCATCAAATATTAATTTTTCACGAACTTATAAATCTTTACATTTGATTAGACCTAAATAAATAAGTCTGAGCCCCACCCATTTCCTACACCCGAACTTAGCGGTATAAGAACATTGAACGTTTTGAGGTGAGTTTACCCCTTGCTAACCCTATTCAATGCTAAAAAACAAACCATATCTACCATAATACCATAGTGTCGACGCAACTACCCGTCACGCCGACACTTAAATAACGACTACTGCTCTTTTTTCCTGCAGTTTCCACAAACAAGTCGCAGGCGACGGGCTTAGGCGTTGATGTGAAGTATTGAAGATGAATCAATTAAACGTCGCTCGCACTTCAGACAAAGGCGCTGAAACACCTGTCCCTTCCCTGCGCATCGGCTGCAACTTCCAATAAGTGAGGCTGCGCCAAAGCCACTCCATAGGACCAAAACGGAAATGTTTTAACCAAATCGGGCTGATGATCAATTGGAAAATCCAGATTGCCAGCACCACGAGATAAATTTGGTAAAACTCAAACTCGCCATAGAAATTCAGCCCGTAGCCAAAGAAAAACAAGGTGCAGATCACCGAGTGCGAGATGTAATTGGAGAGCGCCATACGTCCCACTGCCACCAAGCGGCTAAATAATTTTTGGGCAAAACCCGACTGAAACATTAAGATCAAAGCAGCAGCGTGCGCCATGACGATGAGGATGCGCTGGAAAGGATAAATCAGGCCGACCCAATTGATGGAGACTTGCTCCATACGGGCGAGGTTGGCCTCCAGGGTTGAAAAGTGCAGGAAATTATAGTATTGGGCAAAAAGAACCAAGGGCAAGCCCAGCCCGTAACCGATTTTGACCACTTTCCAATAATCTTTGCGGGACCAGGAACCCGTCAAAAAGCCCCATTTGAACAAGGCCAGTCCCAACAGCATTAAAGCCAGCGAATCCCATATTTCAAATATCAGGTACTTCGTTTGCCATTGCCACACTAAAGGGCGGAGGAAACCCGCTACCGTGGCGTAATCTGATTTCATTTTTTGGGTATTTTCCTTGGCGTCTTCCCGGCTGGGGATCATGTTTTTTTCTATTTCCCGCCAATCGGTTAAGGCGATGGTTTGGGTTTCGGTCAGGGTTTTGTTTTCAGATTGCGCCTTGGTAGCATCTACGTATGCGAGGCGTTTTTCGCGAATGCCTTGATAATGAATGGTGCCCGCTACAAAACTGGCGATGGCCACGACGGGCACGGCCCACACCAAGTATTTGGCGGCAACATTGCGAAACCAATACAATATCATCCCACACACGGCATAGAGGTACAGGATTTCGCCGGTCCAAAGGATAATGTGGGCATGAAACAACCCAAACAGCAGCAACCAAAACATACGGCGGTAATAAAGCGCATGGATCGCCCTGCTGCTCATGTTTTTATTGGCAATAAACAGCAGTACGCCAGCCCCGAACACCATGCCAAACATGGCCCGCATTTTACCCTCAAAGAGCACGCCAATGGTTTGGTATAGCCAAAAATTGAAACTTCCGGGGTCGTTTTTGAAGGCTT
>CAIVGO010000282.1 GCA_903905445.1 uncultured Bacteroidota bacterium | reverse complement strand
TATCGCGGTGTGGGATACCCGCTCGATGCGCAAAATCGACAGTATTTCCCTGAATGGTGTTTGTGAAGGCAAAAAATACGAAGATTCTTTTACCTCCGATTTGACGCTGGACCAAACGAAAAATCAGTTGCTCGCACTGGATCGCGCTAATTTTCGCCTGGTGAAAATTGACCTGGCTACCCGAAAATTATTGGCTTCTATTCCGGCTGGCCGTATTCCTTTCGGTATCCGCATCACCCCCGATGGCAAAAAAGCACTGATCGCCAACGTGGGTTTGTACGAATATCCCCTGGTGCCCGGCGTAACGCCCACCAATAAAGACAGCATGATGCTGAAATTTCCGGTGTATGGCATCCCTTCCAAAGAAGCAGAAGAGGGCGTGCGTTTACCCGATGGACGGTTTATCCCTGGCCTGGGATCTGCCCTGGCGGATGAGGCCATGAGCGTATGGGTGGTGGATTTGGAAACAAATAAGGTGGTTAAAAAACTGAAAACGGGCTATCAAATCGGCGAAAAAGTAGAAGAAACTGAAATCGTGGGCGGCGCCAGTCCCAACTCGATTGCGGTAGGCAGCCGGTTCGCGTATGTTTCTAACGCAACCAACGATTTGATTACGGTGATTGATACCAAGAAAAACAAGATCAAAAAGAACATCCCGCTGACGGTCGATCCGCGGTTCGATCATTTTCGGGGCATTACGCCGTTCGGTTTGTGTTTGTCGAAAGACGAATCCACGCTTTATGTGGCTTGCCTGGGCTTTAATGCCGTGGCGGTGGTCGATACCAAATTGGGTAAGGTAAAAGGGTATATTCCAACGGGTTGGGGTCCGACCCGGGTGATGCTGACCAACAACGACCAACAGTTGGTGATCCTGAGTGCACGCGGGTATGGGGCCGGACCTAATGGCGGAAAAGGCTTTGTCGCACCCCCACAGGGCACGTATATTGGTGATATTCAATTGGGTACCTTCCAATTGGTGAATGTGCCGAATGCTGCACAACTGGCTACTTACACCAAGCAGGTGATTGACAATACCTTTGAAACGGTGCCCGTAATCGATACAGACAAAAATCCTTGTCCGCCCGTCGTCGGATTGCGCAAGAGTCCGATCAAGCACATCGTGTACATCACCAAAGAAAACCGCTCCTTCGATGAGGTGTTTGGTCAGGTAAAAGGTGCAAACGGCGATCCGAGCATCGCGCGTTTTGGGTTGGACGTGGATGTAATCACAAAGAAAGATACCCTGCACCACGTGGATGTGATGCCCAATCATATTAAGATCGCCACACAATGGGCGGTTTCTGATAACTTTTACTGCGATTCGGATGCCAGTATCCACGGCCACCACTGGCTGGCGGGTACCATGCCCAACGAATATGTAGAGGCCAATTATCCGGCAGAAGGCAGTTTCAATCCGTTTTCCAAAGCACCCGGACGCCGCATGCCGCTTACCATTGGCGGTGTCGATCCGGAAGATTACAATGAAATCGGTGGTTTGTGGGACAATTTAGCCCGGAACAACATCTCCTATTGCTCTTTTGCACAAAGCAATGAGTTTGCGGCGGCTTACGAGGAGTGGAATGATACCCTCATTGGCACAGCACATGCGGTTCCATGGCCGATGCCAAAAACCTTGCTCGACCATACTTGCCGCGATTATGCAGGATTTAACATGAATATTCCCGACCAATTCCGGGTGATCCAATTTGAACGGGAGTTGAAAAAACGCTGGTTATCGGGCGCTGAGCCTTTCCCGCAGTTTATTTCCATGCAATTGCCCAACGACCACGGTGCGGGTATTCGCCCCGATGATGGATACAACGTGGAGCATTCTTTTATGGCCGACAATGACCTGGCCCTGGGCCGTATCCTCGAAATATTGAGCCAGTCGCCCTGGTGGGATAGTATGCTGGTAATCGTTACGGAAGATGATCCGCAGGGTGGGGAAGACCACGTGGATGCGCACCGCAGTGTGTTGCTGATGGCCGGTCCTTACGTGAAAAACGGCTATGTTTCACACCGCCACGCCAATTTTGGGTCTATTTTGCGCACCATATATACCATTCTGGATATTCCACCGGTTAATCAATACGATGCAACGGCTACCTTGTTGAGTGACTTTTTTGTAGCACAGCCGCACAAAATGGCTTATTTGGCCAAGGCGCATGATGCCCGTATTTTCAATCCACAATTGTCCTTAAAGAAATACCAGCGCAATTTCAACTGGCGCTCGGTCGATCAAGGCCTGAAAATGGATGATGAACGTGATATGCGTTTGCAGTTTTACGGTCGGAACTAATTTTTCGTACCCAGGAGTTGATAAATCTTGGAATCAATGATATCAAAGTTGCCCGAAAAGGTCGAATCCGAAGCAAAGATTTGGCATTTCGGGCAACTTTCATTGCTAACGATCACATCCAAATACTCGTTGTTCTGGTTGTAAAAATGCAGTCCGTATTGCGCCAGGGAGGGACAAGATTTATGGTTGATTTTATCCACCGCCTTTCCTTCAAAAACGAGGTTACGAATCGCCTGTATCTTTGCAGTATCCAGCAAAATTGTCTTTTTTACCTGATAATCAGCCAAATAGCGCAGGGTGCTTCCTTGCTCATTGCGCGGAGTAGCAAATTGATCCACTTCAAATACACTGATTTGATCCAGGCGTTTCAGAAAATCGGGATACGCATTGGGCGTCTGATTGCAGCCCACTACAGCCGCGAAAACGGTAAAAATATACAGCACAAGTATTTTCATGGTCCTTATTTTTGGGTAACACCGTTGTAGTATTTGCCATTTTGCGGTGTACAATTCGGACATGACTTCGTTTTCGCCCGGGCACTGGTGATGGTATTGTTGGTAATATCGGTCCAGTCTGCATCGTCGTTTCTCAAATAACTGATTTCTTCCCGCAGCGCCTGTAAAAAACTCACCGTATAAAAGCCGCCATTCGCACTGCTTACCCACGAATATTCTCCCGGACTGGCCGCGCAACTCAACAGGTTGCCTTTCGATTCGATGAATAAGGTTTTTAGTTTGGAAAGGTCGTAATTGTTGTTGCTCTGCATTACCAGAAAATTATTGCTGGTTACTTGCGACAAGCCTATATCGTTGTTGCAACAATCGGCGAGGACAATATTAAGTCGGGCTCCTTTTCCGATCACCTTGTTGTACATGTCAGACAAGGAAATGGTTGTGTTTTCGGAAAGGCGTGTGTACGACGAACTCCGAATATCGAGTTGCGGCCAGGTTTCTGTTTGGTTGGACCACCGAAACCCATGTCCGCGATAAATACACACCACAATGTCGTTTTTGCCGGGCGTAAGGGTGTTTAGGGTGTTGTACACGTTGTCTTTGGTAAAGCTATTGCCATTGACCAGGTATTCTTTATAACTAATACCCAATGCAGTAGCAATACCCGAAAATTCACTTTCCAGGTTTCTTTGATCGACCGCACACCCCGAACCAATATCGCCAATGGCCGTGTTGGCAACGATCACCAAATGCAGGGTAGCAGGTTGTTGGATCGTTTTTGTGGTTGTCGTAGGCGGAATTTTCTTTTCTAAGCCAAATATTTTCCGCAGCGCGAAATAGTCGTTTTCCTGCGAACGATAAAATTGCCGCAAATAAACATCCGTCACTTCGCCTTTTTTCAAGGGCTTAAAGGAATCGGCCGAAACACCATTGTCCGGATCATTGATGTCAAATATAACAAAAGGCGTCTCCAAAATATCGGCAAATACCAAATGGTCGGGGTTGTAGCCATATTCATCCGCACCGGTAATAAACTTTGGATTGGAACCCATGAGTACCAAAAACTCCTCTCCGTCATCGGTCACATGTTCAGAAGTATAATCTACATTGACCACTTTATAAACATTTTGCGTGGTATAAGCCACCCGCATGTATATTTTACTTTCATTGAATATCACCAACAACCCCTTGTATTCCACATCATCTGTGGTGAATTTTATTTCATAAATATCCTGTGCCTTCAACGGAACGGAAATAACGAACAGCAAGGCGGGAATCAAAAATCTCAAGTGCATGGTGCTTTTTTTATTGACTTATTGCGATGGGGAGTAGAACGATAAAATCGATCTATTTGTATTCCAGGGCGCGCTTTTTTACAAGCAT
>CAIVGO010000281.1 GCA_903905445.1 uncultured Bacteroidota bacterium | reverse complement strand
GGTATTCAACATCAATGACCAATTGGTGGGTGCCCTGGCGGAAGAACAAATCTTAGCGGCTCAAAAAAAGAACGATTTTAGCGTTTCCGTAGAAAATTACATGCAAACCGTAGAAGTGGTGCACCCAAAGGAATCCATGGGATACGTGTATCAGCTGCTCATGCAATCGGGCGAACCAATCATTGCAGTAGCCGATGCACAAGGGGTGCTGGGGGTCATTGACCGCGAGGGATTCCGAAATTTTATGCGTTTACAAAATGCAAAGTAAAGCCGTGCCGACTATTTCTTTTTAAAATCGCCATTTTTCCAGGCTTTAAAGAACTGTCCCCAAGCCAGCGGGCTGAAAATGTTCATCGGTGGCGTTTGGCCGATATACACATACTCGCGCGATTGCTGGCGCAGGTAAAAATTGGCGCTTTCTCGTCCGCTGTGCGGTACAATATCCGGATTTTTCCGTGCTTCGGTTAAATATTCGTTGGCGAGGTTTTTCGTTGCCTGGCGTTGAAGCTCCGGGGTTACATCCATTTTCAGGAATTCAATTTTGAAGTGATCCTTAGAGGGCCACGGAAAAATAACCGTCATGGGCAGGTTGATGGTATCCTGCGACAACAACTGAACAATAGAGTAGCGGTCCTGCGTAAGGGTATCGGGAATCGTGATGGTAACCGGTTCAAAACCGATGCAATTAAAACGCACCTTATCGCCTTTTTCAACTACGATGGAGAAAAACCCACGGTAGTCAGAATAACTGCCCCGACTTTTTTTAGGTAAATGCACCGTAGCGTACGGTACCGGCAAAAGGCGACCATCTGCTTCTGTGATTAACATACCAGAAAACTGGATGAGTTGCTCCTCTTTTTTAGCCGATTGTGGATCCTGCGCATGTAGGAAGGAGCAACAAAGGATACCGATGATAAATGCGATACTTTTTTTCACGCTATAAAATTTTAAATTCAGGACTCTTATAACCAGCTACCTTGGCTATAAAACAAAGGTACGCGAAAGAATTGACTGTAAGAACGATTAAAAACGGCTGTTGTGCAAAAGGTTAACGCAAGTTTAACTTAGCCAAAATCACCGATGTTTGCATCATTTGCCCACTTTAAAACGTTTTAAGCACAACATTCGCTGGCTTTGCATTTTTTTGCATGCCTTTCTCCACGAAAGAATGGATAAAACTTCCACTTAGCAACGCGTGTTTTTGTTACCTTTGCCGACGTTTTGCGTTTCTTTATTTAAAAACACCTCTTTACACACGATGTCTCGTTCGATCAATTTCTTTTTTCTGCTCGCCTTTTTGTCAGGCGCCGTTACTATGCAAGCGCAAACCGCGCCAAAATACGGACATATGAACCTTGGCAATTTGCTGGAATCGCTTCCCGAAACCAAAACAGCAAATGACCAATTGAAACTGTACACCGATCAATTAACAGCAAAAGACGATTCGCTGACCAAAGCGTTTCAGGCCGCTTACACCAAACTGGAAACCGAATACAACTCAGGCGTACTTACGCCGGTGCAATCTCAAGAGCGTCAGGCTGAATTACAAAAACAACAAGAGTATATTCAAAAGTTTGAACAGGACGCACAACAAAAAGTTGCTGCACGCCGGGAAGAATTATTGAAACCTATTTTGGCCAAAATCGATACCGCGATCAAGGCGGTTGCTACCGAATTGGGCTACCTGATGATTTTTGACACCAGCTCGGGTGTTATGTTGTTCGCCAACGATACCGACGACGTGACGGCCACGGTGAAGAAAAAATTGGGCCTCTAAAATTTATATTGCGTATTTTTTCTGCACGGTCAGGCAACTTTATTGCCTGACCGTGCTCTTTTTAGCGGGATTGTATGAAAATGAATAGGCCGATAGTCGGACTTTATTAGTTTTGCGCTTTCTGTGGTGGTGCAAGCAGCCTGCCACGTTCTATGTTACCCACTTTGCCCATCAGCAAATCAGATCGTTTTATCATGAATGCATCTTTCAAGACACTCAACAACCTAACCGGCTGGCTCACGTTTGCCATCACCGGAATCGTGCTGGCATTAGCCGCCCAGCCTACCGGTAGTTTGTGGGACTGCGGCGAATTTATTTCTGGCGCGTTTAAACTTCAAGTTGTGCATCCGCCTGGTGCGCCGGTATTTTTGTTGGTTGGCCGCTTGTTTGCCTGGGTCGCCACGTTGTTTTCGAACGACCCATCCAATATAGCCTATGCCGTCAACCTGTTATCGGCCTTAAGCACGGCCTTTGGCGCTATGTTTATTTGTTGGAGCACCACCATTTTGGTACGCCTCACGCTCACCGGCCGCGATGCGGAACCCGCAAGCGCACAAACGATCGCCATTTTGAGTGCTGGCTTAATCGCCGGTTTGGTTACCGCCTTTACTTCCTCCGTTTGGTTTTCAGCGGTAGAAGGTGAGGTGTACGCCATGTCTACCTTTTTTACCTGTATGACGCTGTGGGCGGTACTCAAATGGTACAATTTGCCTGATGAGGCCAACGCAGATCGTTGGTTGGTATTCGCCATTTACTCAATCGCATTGTCTATCGGGGTCCATTTGCTCAGTTTGCTGACCTTCCCGGCCCTTGCGATGTTTTATTATTTTAAAAAGGCAAAAAAAGTATCTTTTCTGGGTGCTTTAACCTCGGCAATCGTAGGGGTTGTATTTATTGTTGTTATTCAAAAAGTGGTTATTGCAGGTATTCCGAATATGTGGGCCTGGTTTGACATGATGATGGTAAACAACTTTGGCTTGCCTTTTTACAGCGGTATCATTCCGGTTATTTTGTTGTTTACAGCCGGTATTTGGTATGGCTTGCATTATGCCCGCAAAACCAACAATGGCCTGATGCAGCGCCTGGTTGTTTCGTTTGCTGTAATTGTAATTGCCTATAGCTGTTACGGTATGGTGATCCTGCGCGCGATCGCCAGCCCACCCATTAATATGAATGATCCTTCTGATCCGATGCGTTTGTTGCCTTACCTCAACCGCGAGCAGTATGGCGAACGTCCGTTGTTGAGCGGCCCGGATTTTGATGCACAACCCGTGGGCGTCGAGTCTACAGAACGCTACGGCCGCGTCGGCAACCGCTATGAAGTGGTAGACGAAAAAGTGGATTATGAGTTCTCGCCCAATGATAAAACCTTGTTCCCTCGGATGGGCGACTATTCGCAGGATCGTCCGCGGCTGTACCGACAATGGATCGACAAGCCAACCGGAAAACCCACTTTTTCCGATAATATTGAGTTTTTCTGGAAATATCAGATCGGCTGGATGTATTGGCGTTACTTTATGTGGAACTTCTCCGGCCGTCAAAATGGCGAACAGGGCTATTACTCCTGGGATCCCACCGCCGGCAACTGGATTACGGGTTTCAGTGCATTGGACGAACGCCGTATTGGCAACCAACGCGAAATTCCCGATTTCCAGAAATACAACCAGGCCAACAATAAGTACTATTTGATTCCTTTCCTGTTGGGCTTGCTGGGTATGTTTTTCCATTATAGCCGCCGTCGCAACGACTTCTTTGCTTTATTTGCCCTGTTTATCATCACCGGCGTGGGTATCATTGTATATTCCAACCAGCCACCGAATGAGCCGCGCGAACGCGATTATGTATTGGCAGGTTCTTTCTTTACCTATGCCATCTGGATTGGGATGGGGGCCTTTGCCCTCTTCGACCTGCTCGTTGCACGCCTGAAACTGGCGGGCAATATTGCAGCACCCGTGGCAGGTTTGATCGGTTTGGTAGCACCCTTATTGATGGTTACCCAAAACTGGGACGACCACAGCCGCGCCAAACAGTATGCCAGCCGCGATTATGCACGCAACTTCCTCGAATCTTGCGAGCCCAACGCCATCATTTTC
>CAIVGO010000280.1 GCA_903905445.1 uncultured Bacteroidota bacterium | reverse complement strand
GGTAAGTTGATTTTCACGCCCATCAGACATTTTAAAATCCCAAACGTAAATACCAGAAGTTTCGGTCGTTTGTGCAAAAACATTCCCAAGTTGGAGGGAAAATAAAGTAATCCAAAAAAAATGGTGCTTCATGGCTTGAATTATACTAAACATACTTTTTGCCGTAAATATATTAAATATCTATAATCTTGCATAGATTAAAATCATTTAGGAGCACGACCATTCATGGCATAGAACCGCTACTTAAAAATCTACTTTTTCATCCTTTTTAATGCAATCGGCCTTGCGCTACTCGTTTGATCTACATAAATAATTCCATCATATTGCTTTTTGGCATCAATAGAAGCGGTACAGCGCTTGTAATTCATAAATATCGCGCCGATATCATACGTTTTTAAAAGAGTGGAAAAAACCAGATTGTCAGCATGCGCAATATCCACAAAATATGCTGGATAGGCGGTGGTAGACAAGGCTTTGGTAAAGGTGTTTTTAGCCTGAGCCGGTACCGAACATACTTTTAAACCCTCATACATTTTCTTACGAGCGAATACGTATTTAAACAGGGCGCTTCCAAAAGATCTTGGACCTTGTACGGCCTGAAAATCGCCCTGATTAAATACAAAGCCAATGGCATAATATGCCTCCCCCAGTTTTTTTTTCAAATGTCCCCCCATGAGCATCCCCATCATCTCGGAATCGTTGTCAGGATACGCTAAATTGACATGCCCGTTGTGTGCCCAAACAAACATTTTCCTATCTTCTAATTTTTGTATCTGTAAAATATTATAAGCCATACAACTATCCCTAAATTTGGATATGTTTTTGACAGATAGGCTCCTGATAGCCTGCCCCATATTTTCAACACAACCTTGAAGGATGGCATAGGTTTTATTTGACCCGTCGGTTTCGAAACTTGCTTTGTTTTCAACCAACCACGCTGCCAGCCGCTTGTGCGTATATTGCAAACTGTCTTCAAACTTATTGTCTTTATTTTGAAGCAATTGATAATTCTGCAACTCCGTTTTGCCCAATATAGGAAAACTTATGGCTCGAACCGATGCATACTGGGCTGGGTTATGTTTTTTGATGTAATCATTTAAATACTCAACCGGCGCATAAAAATTTTGCATGTCAAAGCCGTAAAATGTCAGTTTCTCAACATGTTGCGCTTGCATATTGTAGTCCTTTATCCATAAAATCAATGCGCGCACTTCCTCGGTTTGCCAGGTCCAGAAATCCAGATAAGCCATCACATGATCAATATCGCCTGCTCCAGATTGCACAAAATCATTAATATAACAGCATCCAGCATAAGTAGCCTCTATTCCAAACACCCGGTAACCGCATGATTGAACCAACCACTGAAATACTCCCTGCTTTATTTCAAAAAACTCTCGGGTACCATGGGTCGCCTCTCCCATCCCGATGATGGATTTGGAGGAAAAAAATGGTTTAAGCGGCTCCAATTGGTCAGACAAATCTAGTTGATGGACCTCCAGCGGATAAATTGTTGTTGGTTGCGTGCCGATGTTCACACTTACTTGAGCAACCAAACACACAGGAAATAATAAAATCAGGTAAAAATAAACGATATTTTTCAATGAATAGGTGTCTTTAGCGCCTGGTGAAATTCAAAATGGGCCGACCGCGCGGGTTGGATGGGTAAAGGGATCATCTGAAGCGCTGTCCGACCGCGAGGGTCGGTTAGGTAATGAGATCATCCGAAGTGCTATCCGACCGCGAGGGTCGGATAGGTAATGAGATCATCCGAAGTGCTATCCGACCGCGAGGGTCGGAGCTACAGTTCCTGATCAATCGAATAATTATTCCGCACCGACGAATTCCGATTAATCATTTCCCCTACAAATCCGGTCAAAAACAACTGCGTGCCCACCATCAGTACCAAAATACCCAAAAAGAATGCAGGCCGATCCGCGATGCCGATTTCTTTAAATATCAACTTTTCGATGCTCAACCAGGCTAGGATGCCAAAACCGGTGAGAAAAGCAATCAAGCCCAACAACCCAAAAAAGTGCATCGGGCGTTTGCCAAATTTGCCCACAAAAGAAATAATCATCAAATCCAGCGGACCATTCACAAAACGCCGCCAGCCGCCGAATTTCGTGTACCCATACTTACGCGCACGATGCTCTACGACTTTTTCACCAATGTTGGGAAAACCCGTCCATTTGGCCAAAACCGGTATATAACGGTGCATTTCTCCATACACTTCCACACTGCGGGCCACTTCGCCCCGATAGGCCTTCAAACCACAGTTGAAATCATGCAAATTTATCCCGCTCATCCAGCGCGTTACGGCATTGTATAGTTTGGTCGGAATGGTTTTGCTCGGCGGATCATGGCGCACTTTTTTCCAGCCACTCACCAAGTCAAACTTGTCTTCCACTATCATGCGGTACAATTCGGGTATTTCGTCCGGACTGTCCTGCAGATCAGCGTCCATCGTAATCACAACCTCCCCTAAAGAAGCCTGAAAACCCACATGTAATGCCGCACTTTTGCCATAATTGCGCCGAAACTTGATCCCCCGCACCTGGTCATTGCCTTTTTTCAACTGTTCAATCAAGGCCCAGGAACCATCGTTGCTGCCGTCGTCGATAAACAGAATTTCATAGGAAATGCCCATTTTTTCCACCACACGGCGAATCCAGGATTCCAGTTCGGTGAGGCTTTCCACCTCGTTTTTTAACGGTATTACAATGCTCAGATTCATAAATCAAAATTGGTCAAGGGCTTGGGTTTCATACGTTTAATTGGTGGTAACCGGGCATCGCGCTGTGCATAAATGGGCAACAACGGCTCCGAATCCTGGGTAACCGGAATGGCAAATTGCTGATGCCACGATTTTTCCCGCAACATTTTGCTCCAACGCTCAAATAATAATTCCTGTTGTACTTCGCTCAACTTTGAAGCCGTATCGTACATGCCTTTCGCATGGCGCTGCCGCATGGCTTCAAACAAAGTAACGGCGCAGGCTACGGAAATGTTCAGACTTTCGGCAAAGCCCACCTGGGGCACTAAAAAATTGCCATCGGCATAGGCCAATGCTTCCGGACTCAATCCGTCATCCTCGTTGCCAAACAACAAGGCGGTCGGTACGGTTAGATCCATTTCGTACAAAGTCTGGCTTTTTTCGCCCAAAGCAGTGGCCAAAACACGTCCGTATCGTTCCTTTACCCGCCGAAAACACTCTGCCAGATCTTCAAAAACATAAACGTCGATCCACTTGAAAGCGCCGCCTGAAGTGCGTTTGCCCAACACCAACCCGCGTTTGTCCAAATACGGCTTGGTGTACACCACAAATACCTCGCGCACGCCCACCGCATCGCAGGAGCGCAACACCGCACTAATGTTGAGCGGATCAAATATGTTTTCCAAAACTACCGTCAGGTCGGGCTGACTTTGCCGAATGACGGATTTTATCTTTGCAACACGCTCGGGTTTCATAGGGGGCAAAATTGAAGATTCTTTGGCAATTACGTGAACCATTTTTGATAAATGGCATTAGAAGTACGAACATTTCTGCTTTATGCATCATTTCGACATTATTTTGGCAGGCGGTGGCTTGTCTGGACTTACCCTGGCCATTGAATTGGGCAAACGCGATTTTTTCCAAAACAAGTCGATTTTAATCATTGAGCGCGATGCAAAGCAACAAAATGACCGTACCTGGTGCTTTTGGGCTACGGAAGCAGAAGATTTACCGCCCGTTTTGTTCAGATCCTGGGACCATTGCCTTTTTTATGGCACAAAAGGGGAAAAGCGGCTCAAAATGCCCCCGTTTCGGTATCATATGGTGCGCGGCATCGATTTTTATCGCTGGGCTGCGGCTGAAATCGCGCAATTTCCAAATATACAACGTATTCAAGCGGAAATTTTAAACCTGGAAGAAAAGGGCGCCGTGCACACCGACCAAGGCGTTTTTACGGCGGAATGGGTATTCAACAGTGCCATTACGCCAACAGAATTGGTGCCAAAGGCCAGCGCGCTCTACCCGAAACCGGCATTTTCCCTGCCCAATGCTCCCCAGGAAAAAACAAACGCCCACACCTGGTTTTTACAACATTTTAAAGGCTGGATCATCGAAACGCCCCTGCCCCGCTTTGATACCAATACGGCAACGTTGATGGATTTTCGAATCGATCAAAAGGGCGACACCCGATTTGTGTATGTTTTGCCTTTTTCCGAAACAAAAGCCCTGGTCGAATACACCGTTTTTTCACCCGCCCTTTGTACCGCAGCCGAATACCAGGCCGAATTGCAGCATTACGTACAAAATTTCCTGAAAATTGACGAATTCAGCATCGTCGAAGAAGAATTTGGCGTGATTCCGATGACTGATTTTGGCTTTTCGCCCGCCCAACAAGGCAAAATCATCCATATCGGAACGGCGGGTGGCTTCGTAAAAGGCTCCAGTGGCTATGCGTTCAAACGCACCCGACGCAAACTGCAACAATTTACCAAGGCCTGGGCACGCACGGGTACGCCCAACATGCGCCTGCTGCAATCAAGTTATCGTTTCCGGCTGTACGACAGCATCATGTTGCGGGTACTGCGCGATCAATTGTACCCCGGAAAAGCCTTTTTTTCAAAATTGTTTTTCAAAAAGCCCGCCCCAATCATTTTTCGTTTTCTCGATGAAGACAGTACCTTT
>CAIVGO010000279.1 GCA_903905445.1 uncultured Bacteroidota bacterium | reverse complement strand
TGAAAAAAGTAGAATGTCTGGCGCATAAAGAATTAGTTTTCTTAAACAATGAATAAAAGTAACACTCATTTGGGCATGTGGTTGCCGTGTATTATAAGTAAATGTTAAAATTAGGCAATTCTTTTTCGCCTAATTCCCACAAGTACAATTAGCATCCACCAAATTCATTGCTTCCACCACAAGCGAACCGCTGTATCCGGCTGGCGCGCAAACCTGAAAACTACCCGTAAGGCTATTAAATGTCTGTGTAAAAGTTTGGGTATTACCGCCTGCTGTAACCTGGTAGGTGAGCGAAAAGGGCGACGATCCAGTAAACGTGGCACTAATCGTTTGGCAAGATCCATTGCCGCAAATAATCGGTGTGCCGCTGAAACTGACGGTGGGGCTTTCCGACCAGCGTACAACGACCCCATCATCCGAAAAGTCGGCGCAATCCTCCGAAAAATCAACCGTACCTGGCAATGCATTGGCGGCT
This sequence comes from uncultured Bacteroidota bacterium, assembly GCA_903905445.1. GTDB lineage: Bacteria > Bacteroidota > Bacteroidia > Chitinophagales > Saprospiraceae > M3007. The sequence continues at coordinate 25,675 of CAIVGO010000279.1, read as the reverse complement.
ACGGCCATAATATAGTAATACTCCCCGATTTCCATAAACGCTGGGATAAAGGTCGCTACCGGTTCGGTATAGGTGTGCAGAATATTGTAACTGACATCTGGATAATTGCTGTAATTGTAGGTGTATACCACAAATACAAGATCATCATCACTATCTAATAGTTGATTCCCATTGTGTTGTAAGGGAATCGGATCCAAACTACATGCGGTCAATAAAGGCGGCCCGGCAAAAGAGCCAGATTCGGATGTGCAATCACACAAAGGACCGGAGGCATTGAGCGGGTCGGGCGCCCAGGAATAAAAACCACTGTCGTCAAAGTCGCCAAAACAAAGGGCATTATACGTACCCGTGCTTACGTCGAGTTCGCCAAATAATTCAGAACCGTATATCGGACCAAATACCTTGTTGCATACACCGATAAGTCGTGCTGTGGTTGGAGGGAAAATCGAAACTTGCTGTAAAGAAAAAGTGGGCGCTAAGGTGATTTTATAAAAACTCGCATTGGAAGTATTGATATATAGATCTCCGTTATATTCAAAAATTTCTGAAAACCCGTTAAATCCACCTTGCGTCCCAACTAAGGTTGCGGTATTTTGATTGATGTTGTAAATATAAAAATTACTGTTTACCTGCCAAAGCAAGGTGCTGTCACTCAATCCGTACAACCCGCCTCCTCCTGAAATGGGTAAAGTAAGTAGTAAGGAGGTGGTGCTTGTAATGGGGTCATATCGATACATCTGACTGTTGTAGGGCGGATTTGTCGAACCACTATAAACGTAAATTGAACCGTCGGGCATCATCCAAAAATCACCGATGGGCATGGCCAAGCCAGGCGCTACCGGCGTTTGTTCACAAGTAAGCAGGTTTACGGATACAATGGTATTCGTGCTCGTGCCAAGCATGATCAAAATACTTTGCGCAGGCAAGGTGGTTTGCTTCAAAAACATAAACAAGACCAAGAAACACACCCATAGGTGGCTAAAACTGATGGTTTTCATTGAATTTGGGAAGTTAGGATAGATGGAATAATACAATTGAAGTCTACATCAGACAACTTTAGTTGTTTTACTTCCTTCGGCAATAAAACTAATCAGGGCTGTCTGGAAAACGATAAAATGTTATTTCAGTTCGTAAATAAATGGTCGAAATGTTAAAATTAGGCATAATGATCAGGAAAATGTACGAAATGTATTACTGCCCTAAAGATGATTGAACAAGCATTTAATCGCCCGTCGAAACTTTAACCCCCATAATTTACAAAACACCTACCTTTGCCTTTCCTGTTCAAATACAGGGCTTCTGTGTATTCGTGGAACTTAAAGGCAAAATCATAGCCGGTTTGGTTGGTTTATTTGTCGGGGATCTTTCCGGGTTTCCCTTGGGTGGTTTGTTTGGCTTTATCCTGGGTACCATTGCCGGTCATTTTATCTTTGATCAACCCAAAGAAACGGCCATTTCGGATGGTGAATTTCGGGCCTATCAGCGGCGCCAAGGGCAGTTTATTTACCATGTTTTTCGCATGTGCGCCAAATTGGCGAAAATAGATGGCGCCATCAACCGTGCAGAAGTGGGCTATATGGAACAACTGATGCGGCAACATTTTCGCATGAATGACCGCGGACGCGCCCAAGCCATCAAAATCTGGAAACAAGCCAAGGATTCTACCGAGCCGTTCGATTTAGCGGCCCGCGCTTTTTATACCGATTTTGGCCGTGATCGCCATCATATCCTCAATATGATGGATTTACTGTTCGCCACCGCCGCTGCCGATGGTGGCCTGCATCCCCGCGAAGAAGAATTGCTGCTGCGTGCGGCGGGTGTGTTTCACATCGGCCGACTCCAATATGACCGCATCAAAAGCCGGTATTACCAAACCGCCCCAAAACCACAACAACGCTTGTCTCCCCTCGATCCCCATTATACCGCTTTAGGTGCCAAACCCACCGATTCCCTCGAGGATATCAAGAAAAAATACCGCGCCCTCGCAATGAAATGGCATCCCGATAAGGTGCTGTCCCAGGGAGCATCGCCCGATGCACTGCGCCATGCCAAGGAAAAATTCCAGCAAATTAATGAAGCCTGGGAGCAAATTGAGGCGGCGCGCAAAACTTCGTAGGCCATCAGATTTCCCCCTGCTTTGTTTCTCTTTATCCTTTTTTCCTCAACATTCGTCTATAGCAATACGTCGTTGACCCAGCTCCTGCATCCTTCCTGTAACCTTTCTGTCTTTCCCGGAGTCTTAGCCGACGAAAAACAAAAACAAGTACCCGCTTTTGAGCGATTAGTTTGATCGTTTCATCGGACAAAAGTAGTGTTTAATAGAAAGTAGCATGTTAAAGCATGTTCTTTGTATTGCATAGTAGTTGGTTTTGTATTTACCTTTGCCCTACACAACAAGCCTCAAAGCACCTTTTCAGGATATAAATAAAAACACAACTGCGCGTTAAGCTATGAAAACAAATTCCCTTGTCATTTTAATCCTTATGTGGAGTACCGCCCTGATGGCGCAAAATATCAGCGGCACCTTGTTGCAACCCGACAAAACGCCCGCCCAGTATGCTACGGTTACCATCCGGTCTGCAAAAGACTCTACGGTAGTGAAAGGCACGCTTTCAGACGAAAAAGGTGCTTTTTCCTTTAAAAATGTGGCAAATGGCAACTATTTTGTCCAGGCCGAACTGATTGGAACAGGCAAAAAGACCAGCCCGGTGTTTCAATATGATGGCACCGAAAAAGTGCTGGAAACCCTGCAACTGGAACCTTTAGATAAATCCTTAGCCGAAGTAACCATCACGGCCCGCAAACCCCTCGTGGAAGTACAAGCCGATAAAACCATCTTAAATGTGGAAGGTACGGTCAACTCCACCGGCCTAAACGCCCTGGAAGTGCTGCGCAAAGCCCCCGGCGTTACAGTGGATAACAACGACAATGTCAACCTGAAAGGTAAAAACGCGGTAAAAGTGATGATCGACGGCCGGGATGTTCCGCTCGATGGCAAGGATTTGGCGGCTTTACTAAAAGGCACCCAGGCGGCTGATATTGCCAATATTGAGGTGATTACCAACCCTTCCGCCAAGTACGATGCCGCCGGAAATGCCGGTATTATCAATATTAAATTGAAGAAAAATAAGGCTTTAGGCACCAATGGCAACGTGGGTTTGGATGCTACCATGGGGGAAACACCCAAAGGCGGCATGAACTTTAGCCTTAACCACCGCGCCGAACGTTTTAACCTGTTTGGCTCCTACAATAACCATTACGGCGATTGGCACAATACCAATGCTTTCTACCGCGAACAAAATGGACTGGTGTTCGATCAAAAAACGACCCAATACAGCGAAAGCCGCTGGAACAGTGCGCGTATGGGGGCCGATTTTTTTATCAACAGCAAACACACCGTCGGCGTATTGGTCAATTCCAATTACGACCCGGGTAACTGGCATTCCCAAGGCGATACAAAAATTGGCCGCATCGAAGCGCCAGGTGTTGTTGATTCCTTGCTCCAGGCTACCAATGACATTGAAAATAACCGTTTCGATTACAATGGCAACCTGAATTACCGATTTTCGGATACCAGCGGCCATAGCCTGAACATCGACCTTGACCGTGGATCCTACCGCATCCGGGGCGAAAGTTACCAACCCAATTATTACCGCACGGCCAACGGCACCGAACTGCTCAACCAGCGTATTTACAGCAACAATACGCCTTCCAATATTGACTTAACCACGGTTAAAGCCGATTATGAGCAAAATTTGTGGAAAGGTAAATTCGGCATCGGGTTTAAATTTTCTGCGGTTAACACCGATAATACCTTCGATTTCTTCAATGAAATCAACGGCGAATCCATCAAGGATGTAAAAGTGAGCAACCGCTTTGTGTACAAGGAGCGTACTACTGCCGGATATATCAATTATAACCGCATGTTTGCCAAAAAACTGAATGTACAGGCGGGTTTGCGCCTTGAAAATACAGATTTTATGGGCGATTTAATTTCCCAAAACGACCAGAATGGACAACGCGTGGGCAATAATTACACTAAATTGTTCCCAAGCGCCGCACTTACTTACACCTTCAACCCGACCCTCGGCCTTAACCTTACCTACAGCCGCCGCATCGACCGACCCAGTTACCAGGATTTGAACCCGTTTGAAAACAAATTGGATGAATTGACCTACCAAAAGGGCAATCCGCGCTTACGTCCGCAGTTTACCAATAGCATCGAACTGAGTCCGACGTACAAAGGTTATCCGGTCGTTTCGCTCGGCTACAGCCACACCAAAGACGTGTTTACGCAGGTGCTTGACACCACCAACACCCGCGCTACGTTTATTACCCAGGAAAACATAGCAGACCAGAAGAACTTCACCATGAGTTTGAATTTCCCGACACCGATTGCCAAATGGTGGGATGGTTTTGTGAGTTTTACGGGTTATCGCAGTGCCTTTAAGGCCAAATTCCGCGAAAATTTTGAATTTGAACAGGCCTATTACGCTTGCAATGTGTACAGCGAACAAACCTTCAAATTGCCCAAAGGCTTCAGTGTTCAATTGTCGGGCTGGTTCAACAGTCCTGGCTACTGGGGCACCATGCGCAGTATTTCCCAAGGCGCGATGGATTTTGGTGTACAAAAGAAAATCCTCGACGGCAAAGGCGAATTGCGCCTGCGGGTAGGTGACATCTTACGCACCGCTGGCTGGGGTGGCACGACCGTGTTTTCACCAGGCCTGGTCATGAACGCACGCGGAAACTGGGAAAGCAAAACAGTCACCCTCAATTTCTCTTACCGATTTGGCAGTGCAGAAGTGAAAGGCGCCCGCGAGCGCAAAACCGGCCTCGAAGATGAAAGCAAACGGGTAAAAGGTAAGGGATAAACGCCCCACGCATCCGGCACAAAAGACCGGATGCCTCAAAATTAGGAAAGTTTGATTTGGTTATATTCGGAGAAATCCCCCGCTGATGCAAATTGGCGGGTTTTCCCATTCTAAATCTTCCCCAAAGCCTGCTCCACATCCCAAATAATATCTTCTACGTTTTCCAGGCCTACCGAAACCCGCACCAAACCCGGCGTAATACCCACCGCCTGCCGTTCCTTTTCGCTCAGTTTGGAGTGGGTCGTAGAGGCAGGATGCGAGGCAATGCTGCGGCTATCACCCAAATTGTTGGTCATGGAAATCATTTGCAAGGCATTCAAAAACCGCCGGCCGCTTTCCAAACCGCCTTTTACCTCAAAAACCACGATGGCGCCGCCATTTTTCATTTGTTTTTGCGCAATCGCATATTGCGGATGGTTGGGTAAAAACGGGTATTTTACAAACGACACCTGCGGGTGCTGCGTGAGCGCCTGCGCGAGTTGAAGGGCATTTTGGGCGTGTTTCTCCATGCGTAAATGCAAGGTTTCCAAACTTTTACTCAATACCCAGGCATTAAACGGACTGAGCGATGGACCCGTATTGCGCACCATCAGGTATAACATATAAATCAATTCTGATTTTCCGACCACTACGCCACCCAGCACGCGGCCTTGTCCGTCCATGAATTTGGTGGCAGAATGAATCACTAAATCGGCGCCAAATAAAATGGGCTGCTGCACCACCGGCGTGGCAAAACAGTTATCTACCACATACAAAATATCGTGTTTTTTGCATATTTCACCCAATAATGCAAGGTCTATAATGTCCAACCCGGGATTGCTGGGCGTTTCAACATACAGCATTTTGGTATTCGGCCGTATCAACGCTTCGATGGTTTCGGGTTGGGTCATATCGAAATAGGTCGATTCAATGCCCCATTTGGGTAAATATTTGGTCAGCAAAGTATGGGTAGACCCAAATACCGCCGAAGCCGACAAAATATGGTCGTCTTTGCTCAAAAACGTCATAAACGTGGCAAATACCGCCGCCATGCCTGTTCCGGTCGCCACGCCCGCCTCCGCGCCTTCCAGCAACACTACTTTATCCACAAATTCATCCACCGATGGATTGGAAAAACGGCTGTAAATATTCACGTCCAAACTGTCGTCCTGAAATGCCGCAGCCATATCCTCCGCCGAGTCATACACAAAACTGGAGGTTAAAAATAGCGGGGTAGCGTGTTCTTTTTGAGCGCTGCGGGGCGTTTGCGTGCGAATGGCTAAGGTTTCCGGGCCAAATTGTCTGGGTGTATCTTCCATATTTTTAGTTTTAATCAATCTCCAATCGTTTGTTGTAAATTTTGGGGTAAGTTTATCCTGCCGGTTGCGTTAAAACCTCCCAGGTCACCTCCGCGCCCGCTTTCCGCAAAGTTTCTGTTACGCTACAGTATTTGAGCATGGATAATTCTACGGCTTTTTCGGCTTTTGCCTGTTCTACTTGCCCGATAACTGTAAAAACAACGTGTACCGTTTGCCATAAAGAAGGTTCTTTATCGGGTTCGCGTTCAGCCTGAATATCCATCAACAGGTCTTCCACCTGCTGCCGTTGTTTTTTCAAAATCACCAGAATATCTACGGCCGCACAGCCTGCCATGCCCATGATGAGCACCTGCATCGGCCGGATCCCGGTAGCAGCCCCGCCCGCATTTTCGGGCAAATACATTTCAAGTTGGTTGCCCGCTGCATCGGTGGCAATGGTGTGCCCGCCGTCGGGACTGCGTTGTAATCGAAATTGCATCGTTGCTTAAAATTTGCGCAAAGGTAGCGTTTTGGTGGATATACAAAACGTCGCCTGAAAGGCAGCAATAATTGTCATACTGAGCGCTGATTGTCAATATTTTAAGATGAAGGCTACGCACAAAACGATACAGCGCGTAGTAATCACTTGTTTTGTTAAGAAACATTTTGTTTATTTGCAGGGAAAATATAAAACACATTCGCCCATGTCTGCTCCATTCCTAGGTCTGCGCACCGTTATTTACCGGGTATCCGATTTAACGGCTGCCGTAAGCTGGTACACAAATGTAATTGGCCACCCGCCTTATTTTAACGAACCCTATTACGTAGGTTTTAACGTAGGCGGTTTTGAACTGGGCCTGCAATCGGAGGAAAACGCCGGATCGAATAAAGCCGAAAACATAGAAGTGTATTGGGGCGTTGAAAACATTGAAGTGGAATATGCCCGCATGTTGTCCTTGGGCGCATCCGAACACAGCGCGCCCGCGCAGGTGGGTGAAGATTTGTGGGTAGCAACCCTCAAAGATCCCTGGGGCAATTTGATCGGACTGATCCGTAATCCATATTTTAAAATTTAAAATATGGAAACACCGGAAAATATCCTGGATTTTGATACCATCATCGAACTATCTGACAATCGGATCTGGGGCGCGCATTTTCATGTGCCGGATTTAATATCTAAAGTTTTTCTCGACACTGGCTCCAAAAGGGTCGTGGTACGCATCAATGATGCCCTCGAATACCAGTGCGCCCTGCAATCCAAAGGCGAGGGCTATTACGTCATCACGGTCAACAAAAAGAACCGCGACAAATTTGGATTCAAACAAGGTACGCCCCTGAAAGTGAAAATCTGGAAAGATGAAAGCACCTATGGTCTGCCTATGCCGGAAGGATTTGCCGAACTCCTAGCCCAGGACGAAGAAGGAAACCGTTTATTTCATGGTTTAACCGCCGGAAAGCAACGCAACCTGCTCTATTATGTCGGCCAGGCCAAAAACCTCGATAAACAATTAGAAAGAGGCCTCGTTATGTTGGAACATTTGCGCAAAATGAACGGCAAAATTGATTTTAAAATCCTCAACCAGGATCTGAAGGATATGAACCGGATGGTATAAAAAAAGAGGGCCGACCATCTGAAACAGATCGTCGGCCCTTACATATTAGTTCATCAAAGAATTAAGCCCGTGGTGAAACCGTAGCTTTGTCTTTTTTGATCACTTTACCCATACCGGCTTCCTGCCAGATGGCTTTTTTAACTTTTTTACCTTTGGTTTTTTCAGCCGCCGCTGCTGCATTGCTTGCGCTGATAATACCACCGCTTACACACAGATCAGAGAATTTAACTTTCTCTGTAGAACCTGGCTTGTTTACATCGCCTTCCTGTTTTACTACAGAAGTTTCCAGGATGTTTTTGACCTGTTTCGCCGAAAGTTCAGGGTAGTAAGAGCGGATAATTGCTGCAACACCCGCCGCTGCAGGAGAAGCCATAGAAGTGCCTTGGAAAGAAGCGTATTTGTTGTCTGGCACCGTAGAGTAAATGGCTACGCCTGGAGAAAACAAATCGACATTTTTCTTGCCGTAATTAGAGAAACCCGCTGCGCGTTTTTCGCCGCCTTTCCACGAAAGTGCACCAATTTCCATCCAGGTAGCAACATTTTTCTCTTTTTTCAAGAAACCTGCTTTTACCGGCTTTTTGTAAGCATCATTCGGGAAGTTCGGGTCGGTATCGTTGTTTTCTGAGTCGTTACCGGCTGCATGTACCAACAATACATCGTGGTCGGCAGCATATTTCATCGCAGCATCTACATACGCTTTGTTCGGGCTGTAGCCTTTACCAAACGACATGTTGATGATGCTCGCGCCATTGTCAACCGCGTAATAAATCGCATTGGCAACGTCTTTGTCGCGTTCGTCGCCGTCTGGGACACAACGCACGCTCATGATGCGCACATTGTCTGCAACACCGTTGATGCCGATACCATTATCGCGTTTTGCAGCGATGATACCTGCTACGTGTGTGCCGTGGCTTGCATCGGGTCCGCGGTAGTCATTGTTACCATAAAAACGATTGGTCAGGTCTTCGTAGTTATCGCCAACGATCGTACGTGGATTGAACTCCGTGTTGTAGCCATATTCAAGGCCGCCAGAGAAATATTCACTGGCTTCTGCTTTTTGCTCCGCCAATGATTCGGGGGTAAGGCCTTGTGCCATCACTGCTTTGCACATACCAACAGCATCTTTCAATTCGGTATTGGTACCAGGCTCAATTTTACCAAGATCCTCTGCGGTAAAGTTTTTCTTGCCGGTTGCTTTTTCTACGGTTGCAAAAGCTGCTTCAATTTTGCTGAATTGAGCATCCATTTGCGCTTTTTGACCTTCTAATTCGCCGCGTTTTTCCTCATACGCTGCTTTGATTTCCACAAAGGCATCATATTCTTTTTTATCAGCAGCATTCAGCTTTTTCGGGTCGGTGCCAGCAAAACGCTTAGACAAACGCGCATACTCGCGGGTAAGCTCATAAGAATCGTGCGAAACGTTTTTGCCATCTTTACCACCGATGAAGTTCCAACCGTGGATATCGTCGATGTAACCATTGTTGTCATCGTCTTTTCCGTTATCTGGAATTTCGCCTGGATTGGTCCACATCACGTCTTTCAGGTCTTCGTGTTTATAATCAACACCAGAATCCAACACAGCGACGATGACCGTTTGGCTTTTTTTGCCTTTGGCTTTCAACTGCTTCAGGGTTTCATCGCCACCGGTACCATTTACCTTGTCTTTCACAGGATCGAGGGTAAACCAGCTATCTGGCGCTTTAGATTGTGCGCTTGCAAAAATGACAGGCATGCACAATGCAAGCACCATCAAACATTTTTTAAAATTCATGTTCAAATTTTTTTATTGAAAATAGGTACAAACAAACGGCCTTACTCCAAATAAATTGGAAGGACCTGGTTGGATTGGCAAAATTAATGGTTTCTGATACGAGCATGCACCGTTTAGACAAACAATCGCTCTAAACCGCTCAATGATCACATCAAATGTGTTTTACAGGTTGCCCCGCAGTTCCTGTTCGCGTTCGATCGCTTCAAAAAGTGCTTTGAAATTACCTTTCCCAAATGATTTGGCGCCGCGACGTTGGATAATTTCAAAAAATACCGTCGGACGATCCTGGATTGGTTTGGTGAAAATTTGCAACAAATAACCGTCTTCATCGCGGTCGATCAGGATGTTCATGGCTTTGAGCGCCTCCATATCTTCAATAATATGGCCCACCCGTTGCGGCACATCTTCATAGTAAGTATCCGGTACCCGCAAAAATTCTACACCATTGTTGCGCATGGCGGATACGGTTGCCAGAATATCGTCGGTGGCTACGGCAATATGCTGCACGCCGGCCCCTTTATAAAACTCGATATATTCTTCAATCTGGCTTTTCTTTTTGCCCTTGGCAGGCTCATTGATCGGGAATTTGATGTACCCGTTGCCATTGCTTACTACTTTCGACATTAAAGCGGTGTATTCGGTGCTGATGTCTTTATCATCGAAGGTAATCAGCAATTTAAAGCCCATTACATCTTCATAAAATTTCACCCACTTGTTCATGTCGCCCAACTCTACGTTGCCAACACAGTGGTCTACATAGTTCAGGCCGACTGGTTTTACCGGAAAAACGCTTTTGCGCGCTTCATAGCCGGGTAAAAACGAGCCGGTGTAGTTGCGGCGTTCTACCAGGGTATGGATGGTATCGCCGTACGTTTTAATGGCTGCAAGCACCACTGAACCGTGTTCGTCTTCCTGGTGTATAGGCGCAAAAGCGCTTTCGGCACCGCGTTCCATTGCTGTTTTGTAAGCGTGTTCAGCGTCGTCTACCCAAAGGGCCAAAACTTTTACTCCATCGCCGTGCAGGGCAACATGCCGGGCAATTTCGTGGTCGGTCGTAAGGGCCGAACTGAGCACAATACGGATCTTATTTTGTTGTAAAACATAACTCACGCGGTCGCGTACGCCCGTTTCGGGGCCGCTATAGGCTACCCATTCAAAACCAAGGGCTGCCTGATAAAACATGGCGCTTTGTTTGGCATTGCCCACATAAAACTCCAAATGGTCGGTGCCATTGATTGGAAAAGTATCGGTGGTGGCGGGGGCGGTTGCGAGTTTGGATTCGGTTAGGACTTCCATAGAATTTACGTTAGGATAGATAGAACATTTGAGAACAAACGCCGCAAAGGTATGGATAAGTTGAAGATTGTATGCAGTCTTCTTAATAGTATGCCCGGAATTGCAAATCCAGTCGCGTTGTGGTTTCTTCCTGGGTAATATTGCGCAAGCGCAGCCCTAAATCTATGCTGAACCGCGAACCCTTCAAGTATTTCTTAATGTCGGGCTGATTGGGAATAAGGGGCAAACTATTGCCTGGATCGAGGGGTACCGGCGACCGATACGCAACCTCTACAAAATCATTGGGGGCCGATTCATTATAAATCCGCAACACGGCCTGGTCGATAAAACTATAATTTGCATCGCCAAAGGTGCCATTTAGCGCAAACTGTGACGGTAAAATTTTAGTAACATCCACATCCTGTTTGTCATACTGCGATAAATAGGTCAAATACCGCGTGCTGAGGTCTTTGATATAATAATGGTGCACCACATCGGTGCTCAACCCCGGTTGAATAACAATTTCTGCCTGGTAAATCATGTCGAAACCAGGGGCTAATTCGTTGTCTTTCTTGCAGTTACCCAAAATAAATAGCAGGAAACACGCAATGCCATAAATGCAAAGTCTTTTCATAATCTATATTTTTAGTGCTATGACGCTAAAAAGGGTAAATGGGTTGGATACACGGCCATTTTATAATCTTTATCCTAAAAATGGGCAAGACGGTCTGCCCCACGCGACCGCCTGCCCGGATTGGGAAAACGCTGTTTATTGTCTGGTTTCCCCGGTTCATACGCCGTCGCAATCGGTCCTTCCCGATTGCGACGGCGTATCGTTCTTCGCCAGTTGCTTTGGCCAATCGGTCCTTACCCATTGCTTTGGCCAATCGGTCCTCACCGATTGCGACGGCGTATCGTTCTCTACCAATTGCTTTGGCGTATAAACCTATCTAAATCGCCCACCCAAATCAAGGCAACGGCAATTGATAACAATAGGCTGCCAAAAAAGACCCCACATACAAGCGTCTGCGCACTTTATCCAGTCCAAACCCAAAACTAAACCCCGCAGCGGGATCATTGGTTAAATCCGGCGATGCCAAGTGCCAAAGCAGGGTGCCGCGCTGCAAGTCTACAGCATATAAAAAACCGTTATCCTGGTTAACCGTGTATATAACGCCATCTAGTTCCTGTGGGCGTGCGCAGGTGCCATGTACAGATGTTTCCCAACGGAGCGCACCGTTTTCGGGGTTCAGCGCTGTTAAGGTGCCTTTTATGGGGTCGGTAAATACCAAAGCATTGCCTAAAATTTGTAAAGCCTGCCCACTATTGCCGCCATTGGGATAAGTCCACCGCAACCTGCCAGTCTGCCGATTTACCGCAATAACCGAAGTCGAACTGGCTACAATAACCAAATCCTGATAAACCAGCGTGTAATTGGCCGTTGCTACCAGGCTGTGGATAAAAATCATGCGTTTTCGCGTCAAATTGTAGCCATACAGGGCATTTTGTTCCTGGTTTTCAGGAATTTGATGCCGTTTTAGCATCCAGTACACCAAAGTGTCGCCATTGTCCGCAAATGAATAATTAGGAGCGGTACATTCAAGGACTTCCTGTTCAGCGGCCTGCATTTTGTACACCGGGGTTTGTGTGCCGGTTAGCAGGTCGACCAGGGTAACTTGCGCGATGCCGTCTGCCGCGCAGTTTTGAATGCATAAAACCTGATTGCCCAATTGGGTGTAAGCCTTGGAGAAGGAATGCGGGTTGCGCATGATCGTTTCACCCGATTGTACATGCAGGGTGTAGGCGCCTATTCCGCTGGTAAAAAACAAATAAGGGTATGAAATGACCTGCTTTTGTTGTCCGCAATGCAAAATCGTGCTCGGATGTGCGTCGTAGTCGTTCCAGGTCCAGGATAGTTTGCCCGTCTCAGCATCCAGCATACACATACTTTCCGATTCATCAACGTCAGTATATTGGGTAAAAAGTACGCCCGTTTCACCCGCATAGAGCAAACTTGTGCCTGTAAAACGATTATGGTTAAAAGGCTGCCGCCAAAGCAGGGTTAATTCCTTTTGAAGGCCCTTCTTTTGGGGCGATGCATTGGCAAGCAGCCCACACAACAGGATTAAATAAACATGCAACATAGGTACGGTTTGAAGGATTGGATTAAATGAACGTTTTATTCTTGAGCGACGGGTATTTTGGCCAAAGCGACCTTCGAACTCACCGTATGGTTACAGCGTCCGATTTGTGTTGGGTTGTCGGCAGGTGCCTGTTCCTCACAGATACAGCCATTTGCCGAAAATTTGCAATTGCTACAGGGCGAGCCCGAGCAGGTGTTATAGCCTTTTTCGATAAAAATTTGGCCGTTTTCGGCTTTTTTTAACGGGATAGCGATGTATAGCGAGCGTTCCAGCGTATCCAGCCTCCGACATTCGAAAACGATATAATCACCCTGATTGATTTTTTGTTTGATCACCTTTTGAATCAGCCCGATATCAGGAATCACCTTTTTCAGCGCTTTGCTAAGCAGCGCTTCACTGATGGTTAGCAGAAAGCTACCATCCGATTGCATCATCCCGATAGGGTCTATTTCAGGGTCAAAAAAATCATTTCTGAGTGCTTTTTTGGGTGTTTTTGGGGCGGTTTCCTGGATTTGAGCCGCTAAGTGTTGGTGCAAAAGCGAACAAAGCAGGAGGATTAAAAATGCTTTCCAGTGCATGATTTGAAAAAGATTAAAATGAAGCAATTGGTTAGTTTTCAACACCACCGTACAGCATATCTTTCAACTTGGATCCTTGCACTTCCGGCATGCGGTAAGCGCTGTTGAATTTATCCAGGGTTTGGTCGATATCGGTTTTGAGTTGTTTGAATTGGTCCGGCAGAATTTCAGAGCAAGCCTTCTCGTTTTCGTAGTTTGTGGTGATTTTATTGAATTTTTTGTAATATTCATTGCCTTGGTTGACAAAATCCGTGTATCTGTTAATGAATTGCAAGGTTCGGTCAATGGCAAATTGCAGGTTTGTTTCGGTACGCGATTGGAATTTTGGGTCGGGTGGTGTTTGCATGCCGGTTGCATTGTTCAATTCACCGAGCGATTTGGCCACCATTTGGTCCAGTAGGGCGTACAGACGTTCCCAATCGTCGCTGTTTCGGCAGTTTTCGAGCGGAATGGTGTACCCAACTTGGCGGGCGCATTCGGTAAATAGCGCCTCGCAATCGCGTTTAAGGGTCATGTTGGCTTCCCGCAAGTAACCTGTTTCGTAAAAAATCACATTCATATCGGCGTGAATGCGCACGGTAAAGTCCATAATGCAGGCAATTTTTTCCACGTCGGCTTTTTTATCCTTGTCTTCTCCGCCGCCGATCACCAGTCCTACTATGGAAAATGCGGCCGATAAGTACGGATTTGCCTGAAAAATAGCGGGTGGTGTAAACCCGAATTTCTTCTTCATTTTGTCTTCAATAATGGTACGCGCCTCCTTGAATTCGGGATAATTGTGCGGATTGGAAATCTTTTGCATTTCCTGTTGTGCCTTGAGGCTGCTGAAATGATGGTCCATGCTCAGAATCTTTTCATAGAGCATTTTAATGATTTCCACCCCTTTTCGGTACCGTAATTTAATTTTTCGCAGGTCGTGTTCTTCCTCAAACTGCGCCAGTGCATCATCGAGTTGCATACGTTCCCACAGCAAATGGAAGCCCTCTTCAGCGCTGCGGGTACACGGATTGGCCAGTTCGGCTTTAATGTCCTGCAACCGATTTTGGAGTGGCCGGGTTAAGTCAGCGTATTCATTTTCAAGCGATTGGAAGTCTGTTTCCATGTGCCGAATCCAGGGTTGCATCCAATGCGCGGTTGAGTCTTCGGGATTGCTGTTGGTTGCAAACCCGCTTTTGGGCAGCAGGATACAAAAGGCCAAAGCAATGCCCGTACTCCAGGGGAGTAGTAATGTTTTCATAGCTTAAGATTGAGTGGTTGATTAAAAAAAATGCCGTGTTACAATTGGAAACACATGGCGTAATATTTGTCGGCCACGTACAGTTTTCCAGTGGTTTGATCGATGGATACACTGAGCATGAGTACATTCGATCGTTTCGTTGGAGATTCCATTTTCCAAAGGACTTTTCCATCACTTACTCGAACGCAGTACAAATACTTGGATCCGTAGTAGATATTTCCTTTGTAATACGCGATTTCGGCGTCGCCTGTTTCGGTATCCGGTCTTCTGTAAATTTCATTGCCCGTTTCGGGGTCTACTGCGTATAGATAACCATCGTTGTGCGGCTTGTATAATAGTTTCCCTTCCGCAAGGATTAAATTCGTAGTGAGCAAATGATCCCACTTTTCACAAGGTTTCTGCCATTTAATGGTACCTGTTTGTATATCAACACAATGCAACTCGCGGGCACCAAAGAAATATACCTTTCCGTTGTAAACAAGCGGTGTTTTAACACTGGAATTACCGTCGGAGGTTAAGGAATCTAATTCCCATTCAATTTTTCTGGTGCGCAAGTTAAACGCATACAAATCGCACTTGTAACGCAGCGTTTTGAAACTGATTTGCCTGTTTTGAAAAACCAATATGGAATCGCCGTTGGGATTTACCCAAAGTGCGGGCGGGTAGGGGCTCGGGGAATAGGTATTTTCTTTAATTAGGGTAAAAACTGTATCACAGGCACCTGTTTTATAATGTAAACGGGTGAGGAAAGAAGAATCTAAATCAATCTGATTCTTAGATTGCTCATGGTACACAAAATCACCCATAATATTAATGTTAGGTCCGCCAGTGCATGTCTGGTAAGGAGCAATATAGGACCAGGCCAGTTGATCCGTGTTCATATCAAAAGCATACATTCTTTTAAAATTGCTGTTGATAATGAACATATTGTCTTTTTGCGCCCAGCCTTCTGTCAAAGCTGCGGTTCCAGGCAATGGTGTTGCTTCCCATTGCCACAAAAATTTACCGGTTTGTTTGTTATAAACCTTGTAATATTCCTGGCCTTCGGTATAAAATAGAAGGCTGAACACCACTTTATCTTGAAAAATGGCAGGTTTCATGGACCAGTTTTCGGAAGAATCAGGTGCAAGGGGTTGTTTCCAGAGCAATTTAATCGGAGTTGCAAGGGTATCGCAACATCCGCCGCAATCGCAGGGGTCTGTGCCTTGCATTTGTTTATTGCAGGCAATGAGACCCATGAAAAGGATCGAAAAAAGTAAAAAAAATGGGGACTTCATGATGTGGTTGGTTTAAAACCCTGCGCCGATTTTTGTTCGGCGCAGGGGGGAAACATGAAAGCAAAAGTTAAAAAACGGCTTTTTCACTCTTTAAAAAAGCAGTTATTCTGATTTAATGATTTTCCGTGTTAATTGTGTGCCATCCCGACTGGTAACTTTTAAAAAATAGACACCAGTAGATAAGTTGTTCAAATTCAACGAATTATTGGTTGTTTTTCCATGTAATAATGGATGCCCTGCCAAATCATACACCTGTATATCCAATTCATCTTGGTCTTGGTTGGAATGGATGCGAATACTGTGAAGGAAAGGATTGGGGCTAATCTCAACATCCAGGGCATTGGCTTCAATTTCATGGCTTGCAACTGTGGTAGGCGTAAATCGGTACACGATTCCTGATGGCGGCGGACCATTCAAAGAATACACCGTGGAATCCTCAGGCAAATAAAACTTCCCTTCAGGCATTGCCGGGTTTCCACCAGCGAGGTAGTAATATTCTGTAAGCAAGTCAAAAGCGCCAATGATGGGCCCCGACCAGTCTTCTTGCCACACATTGGAAATTATGTTTCGAGGCCCAAAATGTACTTCTATAATATTACTTCCTTCATAAATCCAGGTCTGGAAATTTACGGAATCCTGGGCGCCACCTTCAAAAAAACCGGCATTTTTAACCTGGATTTTCAGAATTCGATTACCCGGTGTTCCTTCCCTTAAAATGGATATAGGGGATAAGATATCCGGTCCAGGAGTAACAAAACCCTTATCGTTTAAATCTGCCGTGTAAGGAGAAAAAAACAAGTTTTCCTGTTCAAAATCAAAATATAAAGCCTCATTCCAAAGTACAAAGCTGTCATAGGGTTGTCCTAAAAATTTGAAATTGAACCCGATAGGAATATCCCAGGTCTCATTAAACCATGGAATTCCTTCACTTATACTGGAATCACCTTGCAGCGGGGTGTAGGGTTGTTGGTAATAATCCAGGGTATAGCCTTGGGCGCTAAGACAATTGCCTGATAAGACGAACAGGAAGCACAAGTAGTAAAGTTTTTGCATGATTTTGTGTTGTAAAGTGAACAGGAGTTATGAAAATAGCATTGGCATCTCCTGGAATAATGAATTTGAAACCGAACAAATGCACGCCTTCCATTCAATGCCAATGCGTCATGATGCCATCGAATACTTAATTACAAGAAACCGGCGCAACGATTGTTTTTCGTAAAATGCCCCCTTCGTAAAAATACGCGGTCCAAGGTTTATCTCGCCATGTTCTGAACTTACCGCCTACACGTTTTCGACACTTTACCTTATGGGAATTTCCACTGTCTTCACAATCAACATTCATTGGATTTTTGCAAATGCAATCTAATTCATCTTTCTTGTAAATATCGCCCCGAATCTCTACCCGCATGTCAGATTTTGAAAGAAACCATGGACCTAATTTTGACTTTTTGTAATGTCGTAATTCTGCATTTACATTAGACCAAATATTCAAAAAATAGAAATCCTCACAATTGCCTTTGATTTTTCGTTTTCCTGGTTCCACTTCTTCTACAAAGCGCGTATCGCGTTCATCAATATCTTTATCACAGCAAGCGTAAGAAGTTACGGTTACCTTCCTGGTAATACTTCTGATACAACCTGTGCTTGTTTTGATCGTTAAGGAAACTTTATATTCACTATCACAGGGGAAAATATGGCAAGGGTTCTTTTCCGTACTGGTTGTTCCATCCGCAAAGTTCCATTCATAAGAAATGATGCTACCATTCATCGTGGCACTTTTATTATTGAAGCAAACCATGCCTGGAGTACCAGCTTTATCATAAGTGAAGAATGCCTCGCATGCTTGATTTATTGCGATGGTTTGACAGTCGTAATCATAACAAAAGCCATCTTTATCTTCAATGGTTAAGCAAATCGTGTAAATCCCTTGCGCACTGTACGTTTTAACGGGTGATTTCTTATTGGAAGAAGTACCATCCCCAAAGTCCCAGTAATAAGTGGTAGTGGTGTTCGATGCAGTGGTGCCTGTAAATGTGAATGTTCCTGTATTGGATGTCAGAAAGCTTGAACTCGCCTCAAATTCTGCGGAACATCCACTTGCTGGTTCATTGTCATGTTGATCTACAATAACCCCTGCACCATATTTGGAAAAAACATCACCTTTCAAAATGCCGGCTAATGTTGTTTCGTTGGCATTCAGAATTTTTACGGTAGTGTTTTTACTGAAGAGGTAAAAAATGGTGTCTTTGATCTGAAGTACATAATCTCCATTTACCAAAGATGCCGCCACTGGATCATGCAACCATGATTTTTCTACAAGGTCAGAAGGATCTTTCCCGGCTTGTAATTGATTGTATTCGTCCAAAAGGGCAATTTTTCTCAAAGAATTGAAGCCTCGGATGGAATTTTCAAATTGTGCAATGGCTGGATTCGGATCATAGAATTCGCCCTCCTTAATTTCGGTAGATGGCTCGACATAGGCCGCATCCGCTGCCTCCAATTGATTGTATTTGTTTTGAAATTCCGTCCAGGTACTAAAAACCAATCGGCCATTGCGCAAGGTTTGTCCCCAGCTGTTCGTTTGAGTGAAAAGGAAGAAAAGGATTAAAATGCTTCCAAATCGAATGTGAAAATTGTTTCGCATAGGATTAATATTGATTACTGATTTTTTACGTCGCCTACTCTTTCCGCTTTTCGGCTTCCGCGCCCGTACTCTTCAAGGATTTTCCGGAAAACTCCTGTTTGGTTTTGAATTAATTGCGTTTTGCAATGCGATAGGCTGCTGAAGGCGTTCCGCACTTCAAAATACCGCCCGCCAGCGGTGCGTTTACCCGCGCATGGATGATGCCTGCAACCACGGGTGTGGCTTGGGAAGTACCCGACATCGTGGTATAACCGCCGTTTTTATGGGTCGAATACACACTGGAACCCGTTGCAACCCAATCCACCACGGTCGAGGACCAGTTGGAGTAACTCGCACAACTTTTGTTGCAGTTCATCGCGCCAATGGTGAATACTTTGGTGCCGTTGATACAGCCTGGCTTGCTCAACCCTGCATTCCCACTGTTGTTACCCGCTGCAATACATACCCAAGTGCCAGAAAGGCCCAGGTTGCGCACCGCATTGGTGATGGCCATGTCCGAATTTTCGCAGTTAGTAACCGGATAACCACCCATACTCATGTTGACAACATCATTGTTTTTGTCGAATTGCGCCACGTGATTCAAGCCTTGCAGCAATTGGCTCCAGGTACCGCCGCCTTGATTGCTCAATACTTTTACGGGTACTACTTTGGCACCTGCCGATACGCCTACTACGCCAAACGCATTGTTTTTAGCCGCCGCGATTCCCGCAACATGGGTGCCATGCCCGTGGCCATCCTCGACACTTTGACCTGGAATAAAGGACCGTGCAAGCAAAGGATTGGTGATCACGTTCAAATCTGGATGATCCATGTCAAGCCCTGTATCCAAAATCCAGATATACGTTGCTTTTGTACTTCCATCCACCGACCCACCAGCATTGTTAATGGCGCAAGTGGTAACCTGACCTGCCGATTCAGCCTCTTTTGGCCGCTCCTCCAGGTCTGGAGCAGTAAATGCAACATAGTAATCCTGAAAAACACCCGCGACGTCGGCATCCTGCTGGAGTCGCAACACCGCTTCATCGGTGAGTTGGGCGGTAAAACCTACCACAGCATCGGCGTATTCATGTACAACAGCCGTTTCAGAAATGCCCAGTTTGCTGCGCAACGCTTTGAGTTTCGTCAGGTTACTATTACGCAAAGGCGTATTGGTTTCTGCGGTTTGCTCACGGTCTGCGGATTCGGTTTCCAACAGGCATACGGGGGTAATGGCGGTTTCCTTGATGAGGACAATGTACTGTCCGGGGACAGGTTCCTGGCTGCGCTCTTGGGCGGTTGCTGAATAGCCATAAAAGGTAAAAAACAGCAACAACATGCGTAAGTAATTCATAATGCATTAAAAAAATTGGGTAATTTTCGCCTACTCTTTCCGCTTTTCGGCTTGCGCGCCCGTACTCTTTGGTCGGATTTTCCGGGAATCTCCGTGAAGACAAACAAGGAGCAATGCATGGTCAAAATTTTAATGTTTGCATTTCTGGTTCAAGGTTCTCCACGCCTTGAGGCTCCAACTTTTTCCATTCCCCCAGCATCACTCCTGTTTGTCGTTCGGTTTTGGGACCATTTTGGGTCGGTTGTTTAACCGGGCGATTGGTCGTGGGCGCCCAGCCATTTGGGATTGTTCATTGGGGTAATGGGATTAAAAGAAATTGTTTTCATCGTGTTTGTTTTGAAGTTCTGAAGCGTGCTGTGGATTAAAACGTGTTTTGTTGACAGGACAAATGTACGGGTGCTCCAAGGGCTGGTTTGTCGACAATTGGGCTTCGATTGAAGGGGTGATTTTGTGAAAATAATTAGTATAAATAATTGATTATAAATTGTTTATGTTGGAGATTAATAGGCGCGTAGCCTTAAAAAAACATAAAAAAAACCGCCCATACACGGGGTATGGGCGGCGAAAAAAATGCACGAAACCTACTTAAACTCCTACATCAATAATAATAATGGCTTTATCAGAACAAAATGCTTGCTTGTGATCAAAAGCAAAAGAAGGGGTGTGTGGGTAAAAATTTTGTAGCATGGGTGTGTGTATTAAAAGTGAAAAACATGCCGCAAAATTGGCGGGCTCCCGTACGGCGCTGTACCGACAAAAAAAATGCTTTTTTAAAGGTGATTTTACTTGATAGTTTAGTTTTTTATATTTATTAATATATTTATAGTCAAATAGTTGTATTGTTTTTTAAGGAGTTTTAGCAGTTAAAAAACGCGTTTTGAGGCCTTTCTCAAGGCCAATTGTTGGTGGAAACGATGCTCAAATTTGTAACAAAAATTTTTACCCCTAAAACAGCCATTTTTGTGCAAAAAACGCATAAAAACCCGTTTTTTTACCCGTTTTCATATTTTTCTATTGCTGAAAAACATCCAAAAAAGGTCTGAAAACCCCAATCTGGCTGAATTCTCGTGGAAAACTTCCCGAAAAATGTAATATTTTTTTAGACTGCTATTAGGCCATTTTTGAGCATTCAACAATGACAATATTCATTCTGACTCATTCATGCCTATATTATGATCAAGGAACTTAACGAACTTGTTTGGTACGCTGAAAAATCACTTTGGCGCGACGAAGCCCTGCTTGGTTTTTTGTGTAAAAACAAACCAGAAGTGCTGCAACTGTACAACCTGATTCAAAAACACCATTTTAAATCAGATGAAGAGGCGGCTAAATCGATCGGACTCTGTCTTACCACTTACAAAAAATACGCAAAAGCCCTCAAAGTGCACTTGCAGGATATGGTGTTCTTCTATAATGAGGAGAAAGCACGCGCCGATTTGCGCCTCAAAAACCTTTTCGAAGGGATCAAGGATCTGGGGGCCATGCGGCTCCTGTACGCACGCGGCTGCAAACTAGCCAGCAAGGAAGTAGCCGAAAGTTTGTTAAAGCGCGGACTCTTGTACGATTGGCCCGATTTTGTTCAATATGCCGCTTTGTACCTGAGAGATTGCGCTTTACGGGTGAGCGGCAATGAAAAAGAGTTTGAGTATTACGCCAATTTGTACCATCAATATAAAGGCTGGGCAGACTTGGAAAACCAGGCCTGGGAATATGTACAACGCACTCAATTACCTTACCGCCGTAAAACAGGTGCCCGACAAGTCAAACCCGAACAAACCCGTCGGTATATTCGAACCTTGCAGGAGCATGTAGATACAGCACCTTCTATTATGTTCCATATCTATTTTTATTTGCTGAATAATCAGTATTTTTTGGAAACATATGACCACACCGCACTTTTAAAAAACAGCAATAAGGCCTTGGCTTATTTGGAAAACAAGCCCTATCAAATTAACAACCTGCAAGCGGCTTTTCACTACATGAAGGTAATTGCCTATACTTATTTGGGTAATTATGAAGAGGGTGAGCAGGCTGCACAAACCGGGCTTAGCCTCGCAGCCGAGGGAACGGCCTCCTGGTTTAGCGCCCAGGAAGTGTACCTTTATTTATCTTTGCATACCTGTAATTATGAAAAGGCATTCAGTGTATATTTGCAAGTGTACACGCACCGCCGATTTGTTGCCTTGCATGCAGCCCAACAAGAACTCTGGCATATTTTGGGGGCATATTGCTATATTTTACACCATTTAACAGGTATTCCACTGCCTGCGGGATTTCCAACCTATAAAAGTGGCAAGTTTCTAAACGGGATTCAAAATTACCATAATGATAAAGATGGTATGAATATCGCGATTCTGATCGCGCATTTTATCTTGCAACTCCTTGAAGGAAAGGATATTGCGGTATGGGATCGCATTGCTGCCCTCGCCAAATACCGCGAACGTTACCTTATGGATGATCCTTTTGTAGCCCGCTCCGAAATTTTTATTAAAATGCTGATTTTATTGGTCAAAACGGGTTTTCAACGCGCAGTATTTCTTGAAAAACTAGCTCCCCTTTTGGATGAATTGCGCAAACTACCGCTGCAATTAACGAACCAAGCGCATGAATTGGAAATTGTTCCATATGAAAACCTGATTCACTTGATAACCAACCAGCTGTCAAAACGAGGGGGCTTTATAACCCGCGCGCAACCAGGTGTACGGAGCGCTGAACAGCAGTGGATGCGCGTATAAGTAAACCTTGTTTTATACCCATTTTACGTGTAAAAATTCGCGAACTGTTATTTCCTTACTAGAACCGTTCGCATTTTTTATACATTTGCCCAATAATTCATCCTTTTAGTCATGCTGCGAATCTTAATTGTTTCTTTCTTTATATGCCTGTTCCAAGGCACAGGCTTTACTCAAAATGGCCTTTTTGTGCATCGGAATATCCGCAATGCCTATGATAAAGGCACACGCAGTTTCGATGGGAAACCAGGCGCTAATTATTGGCAAAACAAGGCACAATACACCATTGAAGCCAGCCTGGATCCAAAAAAAAGGATGCTGAAAGGGCACGAAACGGTGGTTTATTTCAATAATAGTCCGGATACACTGAAAATTATTCGGCTGAAATTGACGCATGACCTGTACAAAAAAGGCGGTCAGCGCGATGCTGAAGTGGATCCCGAAGATGTAGACGATGGTACAAAAATTGAAAATCTTCGTATCAATGGACGAACGATTGGGGAGAAAGAGCAACGCCGTTTTGCTACTTTTTTGGATGTGCTTTTAAAAAACAATCCCTTGGCCCCCAAATCTTCCATTCAGTTAGAAGTGAACTGGTCCTATACAATACCAGCCGATCCCAATGCAACCCGGGAATGCCGATGCGATCCGAGCACTTATTTTGTGCCTTATTTTTACCCGCAAATAGCTGTTTATGATGACCTGCAAGGATGGGCCAATACCCCATACAACGGTTTGCAGGAGTTTTACAATGACTTTTCTGATTACGATTTGACCATCACGGTTCCGAAATCTTATATGGTATGGGCCACAGGAGAATGGCAAAATCCGTTAGAAATATTGGAGCCTGCCACTTTTGAAAAATGGAATAAGGCGCATTTGTCAGAATCAGTAATGTCTGTATTTACCGAAGCCGATCTCAAAAATGGGGGCGTTTTTAAAAAGTCTAAACAACACGTTTTTCGTTATAAGGCTTCCAATGTGCCCGATGTTACGTTTGCTTGCAGCGACCATTATAATTGGGATGCTCGCTCGGTCGTAGTGGATGATCTTACCGGTCGCCGGACATTTGTAAGCGCCGTTTATGCTACAGATGCAAAAGATTTTTACAAAGTGGCCGATATTGCGGCACGTGGCATTCGGCTGATGAGCACCTGGTTGCCTGGATACCCGTTCCCTTACCCTTGCGAAACGGTAGTGCATGGCAATGATGGCATGGAATACCCCATGATGGTCAATGACTATAGCCTGGGTGACCGCGACCCGACCGGTTTGACTGCCCATGAGGTGGCGCACACCTATTTCCCGTTTATGATGGGTGTTAATGAACAACGGTATGCCTGGATGGATGAAGGCTGGGCTTCTTTTTTTGATCATTTTTTGGAAGATTCACTCAATAATACCAGCAACAATGCGCTGCGCAATTATTCTGCAGTGGCTGGGCGCGACTATGACGTTCCACCCATGACCCAATCGCAGTTTTTGAATGGCCGCGCTTACGGAATTGCCTCTTACGACCGACCACAATCGGCTTATGTTGTGTTGCTGGATTTGCTGGGATACGAAAAGTTTCATGCCTGCATGCGGGTATATATGGACCGTTGGAAAGGCAAGCACCCGCAGCCGTATGATTTCTTTTATACCTGGAATGATGCATCCGGACAATCGCTGGATTGGTTTTGGAAGCCCTGGTTTTTTGAATGGGGATATCCAGACTTGGGCATTCAAGGTGTTGTGAAAAATGAAGCAGCCAATTGTTTCGTTATTACCATCGAACGAAAAGGAACTTTGCCCATCCCTGTTTGGTTAACCATTGTTTACGCCGATGGTACCAAAGAAACCGTTCATAAAACGGCAGAAATTTGGAAAGATGGCAAAGCCAATATAAAAATAAACGCTGCTACGGGAAAAACCATCAGTGAAATAAAACTGGGAAATCGCAATGTTCCCGATTCTAATAGCAAGGACAACTCCTGGAAACCTTAATTTTAAGGGCCAATTGATCTTTTGTATTGAAAATTAAGTTTGTTCACGGCTTAAAATTGAAAATGATGAAATCAAATAACGTGCTTACCTACCTCTTGTACCTGTTGCTTGCAGGTTTGGTGGTTGCTGCCGCCTTCAAGGCATGCCAGATCAAAAAGGAAAAACAATTAGAAAAAGAAAAGCAAGAAGCCGAACTTCAACAGGCCTTGCGCGATATGGGGTACAACTCCAGCGACACGACTGCCAGTGTAGGCAGTTCCTATGCTGCTGAAAATTCGGGAGCAGTGGCAGGTAATTCCTCCACGCCGCCCAAAACAGGGCGTCAAGCCAACCCAAGTGGCATAGAAGACGAACCCGTTACAACGGCCAATACAACGGCTAAAACGACCACGCCATCTACCACAACGGCTAAATCTGGAGCGGCCTTGAGTGCCAAAGAAAAAACGGTGGTGGCGCTTCCCAAAGTGACACCCCAGGTACAAGCAACCGAACCTGCAGCAAAATCTGCCACGAAGCGGACCGTTGCTGCAGCGCCGAAAAAAGCAAAGTATCGGGTACAGGCTGGTTCTTTCTCTAAAATGGAAGGAGCCCGTCGTCGCTTAGAAGAAGTGATCAAGTTGGGCTATCCCAACGCTGAAATTGCTAAAATTAACAACGGAAAATTCGCTGTGGTGATCGTTTTTCGCACAAACAGCAAAGAAGAAGCCATTCGGGTTGCTGATAAACTGGAACAAAAAGGCGTAGACGCTGCGGTGATGGAGAATCGGTAATTTTATCTGCGGCTAGACTTTCCAGGTCTTGAAGACCTGGAAAGTCTAGCCGCAGATAAAATTACCGATTCTCCATCACCGCAGCGTCTACGCCTTTTTGTTCCAGTTTATCAGCAACCCGAATGGCTTCTTCTTTGCTGTTTGTGCGAAAAACGATCACCACAGCG
>CAIVGO010000278.1 GCA_903905445.1 uncultured Bacteroidota bacterium | reverse complement strand
GGCTAATACCTACCCAATTTCCATCAGAACTTGGCTGAACATCTATGATGTAATTTCCAGAATAGGATGTAGTACCGATGTATTTTTCCCAAACCACCTCATTCATATCTTTGCCGGTGCGTACTAACTTTGTGCGTGTACCAAATTCATCTTTATTCAGAACATTAAAGTCTGCTGCTCCAAATAACCAACCGTCTTGCATAGGTTTTAATCCAGTAATGTAAGAATTGTGGTTAAATGGCCCTTCCTGGCTGGAAAGTACATTTCCCAGACTGTCCATTTCTACCAACCATGGATGCGACCAAGTTCCATATTCGTAAAACGGAGCGGTAGCCCGACCGTATGTTTTTGCACCTCCAAATACAAAATGGTTATCGTTAATTTTTATCAGGGTTCTAATATAAAATCGATTGTTTGGTTCATTATATGCATGCACCCATTTTTTGTTTCCAGCCTTATCCAGGTTTATTACGAAGGCTTTTGGCGCATCTGTGAATCCCGATCCAGACAAAAAAAAGCCGTTGTCATATTCCACAGCCCTACTTATTACTCTAGAAGAATAACCATCAGGCTCGGTATATTCCTTATATATTAAGATCTCCCCTTCTTTTGAAATTTTCATAAAAGCGGCGGAGTTAGTTTTGGAATTATTTCCTACCATAACATATCCGCCATCGGAGGTTTTAAAAGCAGCATTATCCGAGGAGGAGACAAATCTGTTGGGAAACCCATTTGGATGCTGAATTAACTTTACGGTTCCTACCTGGCCCGATGTATCCATTTTGACAAACAACAAAGCAGGTTTTTCGATGGAGTCAGTAGGAATTCGGCAATTTCCGAATAAAACCAGTGAATCGCCATCGAGTAATATACTGGTAAAGGAGTTATTACTTACTTGTTGGTCTTCAAACCCATAGAGCTTACTGAAGGTGGCTTGCCCGAAGGCTGGTATTGAAAGAAAAAGGGTAAAAACTAAAACTTGCGTTTTCATAAAATGCTTTTCGCTATAATTATTTATAAAAGTACCATTGGCATTTACGCTTGGCGGTCACAAAAATAGTCACTCTTTCCCTTCCAATTGCCCCTTAATTTCTTGTACAATTTCCCATCCCAAGCGTTCAGTCTCTTTTCGGTATCCATCCAAATACAACCAGGTGAATTTTTTGGTCGATTTCCAAATATTCTGCATAGGTTGTTCTTCATTCTGGATCACGCCAGCGCCTTCGCTGATCACCTGATTGTTTTCCTGCACCATGTAATCATATTCCAGGTTGATGGGGTAGGGCTTGAGGCTTTCTTCACTACCTGTCACATAGGATAGCAATAAGTAGATGGTGTATCCCTTGTTGGTGTACAGAAACTTTCCAGGTACCTGTTTTAAACTGATTTCCAATCTTTTGCCCGCCAGCCAGTCCTTTAAATGCAGGCTGTCCGCAGCACGGTAAATACCCTCCCGGAGATAATTGGCTTTGACATCCTGGTTGAGTTCGCAAGCAATCGTGGAATTCCAGTTCCAATAAAAAATGGCGGGAATGAACTTGAATTTCAACTGTTTGCAATCGTTTGCGGCTGACTGGGCAGGCGCCGCGTTTACCTGCAACCAATCTTTCGGCTCCGGTGGGGTGCGGTAGGGTTTTACTTTTTGGTCTACAAACGTTGCATATTTTTGGGTGGATACGCAATTTGAAAACAAAAGCCCCAAAAACGCGAAGAGGAGGAGTTTTTTCATTTTTAATGAAGTTCTAGTTTTAACGATAGGCATTTAATCTTCCAACCAATCAAATAAGTAGCGCTCGTCGTATTCGATTTCGAATTTTTGTAAAAAATCCAGGTATTCTTCATGGAAGGTTTTTTTCGCGTGGTGCGCCTCCTGGTTAAGGATGTATTGGTAGACATCCTTAATTTGTGAATGCGCGTAGGAAAAAGCGCCATACCCTTCCTGCCATTGAAAGCGTTTGTTTACATATTTTTGTTCATTGATGAAATTGGTGGAGTTGTTTTTAATATCGCGCACCAAATCAGAAATGGACATAGATGGTTTTAATCCGACAAATACATGCACATGGTTTTCAACGCCATTCACAATGATCGGCTTTTGACCTTTACCTTTGATGATACCGGCCATGTATTTAAAAACTTCATCGCGCCAAGGTTTTTGCAAGAGGTTTTCTCGCCCTTTTACCGCGAACACATATTGAATATAAATTTGTGTGTAGGTTCCTGCCATATATAATCATTTCACCCCTTCGGGGTTTTTGGTTTTTTATAATCGTGTCACCCCTTGGGGTTTTGATTTTTTATAATCATTTCACCCCTTCAGGATTTTGATTTGGTTGGTTTTTATGGCCATTTTAGCTATAATCGTATCACCCCTTCGGGGTTTTGGTTGGGTTTTGTAACCATTTTAGCTATAATCATTTCACCCCTTCGGGGTTTTGGTTGGGTTTTGTAACCATTTTAGCTATAATCATTTCACCCCTTCGGGGTTTTGGTTGGGTTTTGTAACCATTTTAGCTATAATCGTGTCACCCCTTCGGGGTTTTGGTTTGGATGGTTTTTTATGACCATTTTAGCTATAATCGTGATACCCCTTCGGGGTTTTGGTTAGGTGAATGTAAAAATCCGGTTACAATTTGGGGGGGAGCGCTTCCGGGCACTTTCTATGTGTTTAAATTCAAAAGAATTAGAATTATTAAGATGAGATCAATCCAAACCCTACCAAGATCAAAGATATGAATTCACCTCCAAATCAAAAAAGAAGTCCAATAAATTTATACGGTCAATAACAGCACCCCAAATTTGACAATATTTTATCACAACACTCAAAAACGCATCCCCAACCCCGAAGGGGTGACAAGATTATAGCAAGCATAAAATGAAAAACGCATCCCCAACCCCGAAGGGGTGACAAGATTATAGATAAAATGAAAAACGCATCCCCAACCCCGAAGGGGTGACAAGATTATAGATAAAATGAAAAACGCATCCCCAACCCCAAAGGGGTGACAGGATTATAAAAGCCCAACACCCCGAAACCCGACCTTTCCTACCGCCCCCGCACCCTTTCCCAAAAAATAATTTCAAGCATATAGATAACTATATACGTTCTTTTGCTAAATTTGCCTCGTGCTAATCCAGGATAGGGTAGTGCGCAACATCTTCTTCACCTCCTTGACTTTTACCACCATGACATTGCAAATCAAATCCCTCGAACAATACCATACCGAATATGCCCGTAGCGTAGCCGATCCCGAAGGATTTTGGGCCGAACAGGCATCCACGTTTCAATGGCGCAAACCCTGGAAAAAGGTGTTGCAGTGGAATTTTCGCACCGCAGATACCAAGTGGTTTATCGGCGGCAAACTAAACATCACGGAAAATTGCCTCGACCGGCACTTAGCCACCCGGGGAAAACAGGTGGCGATCCTCTGGGAACCCAACGATCCCAACTCGAAAGTGCGCAAAATCACCTATAAACAATTGCATGGCTTGGTAGGTCAATTTGCCAATGCCTTGAAGGCACAAGGGGTGAAAAAAGGCGATCGGGTGTGCATTTATATGCCCATGACGCCCGAATTGACCATCGCCGTACTCGCATGCGCACGCTTGGGCGCGATCCACTCGGTGGTTTTTGCCGGATTTAGTGCCATTTCACTCGCAGATCGGATCAAAGATGCCCAGGCTACGGTGGTGCTAACTTCCGATTACAATGCCCGCGGCGCTAAAAACATTCCGGTCAAACAAGTAGTAGACGAGGCGCTGGCCATGGGCTGCGATTCGGTACAAACAGTGATCGTACACCAACACACCGGCGAAAAAGTCAATTGGACGGAAGGCCGCGACATTTGGTGGCACGATGCGATCGAAGGCAAACGCAAAGCCTGCAAAGCAACCCCCGTCGACAGTGAAGATCCCTTGTTTATCCTGTACACCTCCGGCTCCACGGGCAAACCCAAGGGCGTGGTGCATAGTCAGGGCGGCTACATGGTGTACAGCGAATATACCTTCCGCAATGTATTCAACTACCAGGACGGAGAGGTGTACTGGTGTACCGCCGATATTGGTTGGATTACGGGCCACTCCTATATTATATATGGTCCGCTGCTGGCGGGTGCAACTTCAGTGATGTTTGAAGGCGTGCCCACTTACCCGGATGCGGGCCGCTTTTGGGATGTAATCAAGCGCCACAAGGTGAATATTTTTTATACGGCGCCGACGGCGATTCGTGCGTTAATGGCGGCAGGCGATCAGTTTATCAAAGGGCGTCGGATGCCTTCTTTGCGGGTATTGGGCACCGTAGGCGAACCGATTAATGAAGAAGCCTGGAACTGGTACAACGAAAAAGTGGGCAAAAAACGCTGCCCGATTGTGGATACCTGGTGGCAAACAGAAACCGGCGGGATTATGATTACCCCAATTGCGGGCGTTACACCGCTCAAACCCTGTTTTGCAACCCTGCCCTTGCCGGGTGTGCAACCTTGTTTGGTAGATGCCAACGGGCATGAAATTGAAGGAAATGATGTAGAAGGCATGTTGTGTATCAAATTTCCCTGGCCTTCCATCATCCGCACCACGTATGGCGATCATGAACGTTGCCGCCAAACGTATTTTGCCACTTTTAAAGACAAATATTTCACGGGCGACGGCGCGCGCCGCGACGAAGACGGCTATTACCGCATCATTGGCCGGGTGGATGACGTGATCAATGTATCAGGACACCGCATCGGCACGGCCGAAGTAGAAGATGCCATCAATAAAACGCCCCATGTGGTTGAATCTGCCGTGGTGGGTTATCCGCACGACATCAAAGGACAAGGCATTTATGCCTATGTGATCGTGGAAATGGCGATTGAAGACGTGGCTGCTTTCCGCAAGACCATTTTGGATACCGTAAGTAAAGAAATTGGTCCGATTGCCAAACCCGATAAAATTCAGATTGTACCGGGTTTGCCCAAAACACGCTCAGGTAAAATTATGCGCCGCATTTTGCGCAAAATCGCAGAAGGTGACACCTCCAATTTGGGCGATATATCCACGTTGTTGAACCCGGAAGTGGTGGAAGATATTAAAGACGGCGCCCGGTAGGGACAAGTCGCGATGTGTAGGGACAAGTCGCGACTTGTCCACATCACGCGCGCCCGTCATGGACAAATCGCGATGCGTACGGACAAATCGCGATTTGTCCCTACCAGGCCGCGATTCGCCCGCGCATCGTATCATATTCCCAAAATAACCTACACATGCGCCAACTCCACCTACAGCTCCTTTTATGTTTCTTAATTGGAACAACCGCCACTTCGTTTGCCCAAAGCACATCTTTCCCCCTTACGCCCGTTACGTCCGAAATCCACAGCGGCTTCCCACAGCATATCAAAGAAATCGTCCGCTCGGGCAGTAATTTGTTTGCCGTACTGACCGATTACGAACACCAGAATTCGCAAAGCCGGTTGTACAAAAGCAGCGACAATGGCGTAAACTGGGCACCTATACCGTTTTTCGATGACCAGGATGTATTAAATGTTCGGGCAAATGGAGACACTATCTGGGTCTTTAGGGCCGATTACCTGACAAGTTTTATTCGAATTACAGGCTATCGCTCCGTCAATGCAGGTCAGAACTTCACCCAGGTCCTTACGTTCACAGAATCTTTGTCCAATGGGGGCGGATATTTTTACCCTGATCTATTGGAAGAGGCAGGCAATGTGTTGTTTTTCTCTGTCCGTTTTGACAAAAGCGGCGTGAAGCGTTATCGGCGCTATCACTCGATCGACCGTGGCGCTACCTGGCTGCCATCGAGCGGAACGTATCAAAATGGCAGTTGCAGGACCTTGTATGCGCAAGGGAACTATTACCGGTTTCAAACAGGCACCAGTTTTGTTTTATGCGCGCCCACACCCGATATGGCCAATCCCACCTTCGTGAACCTTGGATCGACGCAAGATTTGTTGGAAGCGTATTTAAAAAATGATACCCTTTTTGCCGTTTCCAAAACCGGGAAAGTGTTTTACAAAAAAGCGCCTTTTAATACGGGGAGTTACCAGCAGGCATCCTCCTTGCCTTTTGAACCTAAGAGCGTTTTGGCAAGCAATGGGTATTGGCATTATTTTACCCAATATGGCGGTTTTTACCGCGCACCGTTGTCTAACCCATCTGCGGCGGTAGCCACAGGATTTTATCCATATAAATACGATTTTAGCATCTATGCGTACTATCCGTTGCGCGGTTTTGGGGTATTAGACAATCAGTTGTATCTTTTTGGTAAAATTCCGCTGGTTTCGAATGATCAGGGTTTAACCTGGGACTTCCCCACTGGAAATTTCCCGCGCATGTTGGGTTCCCTTTCCCGTATTAATCAGGAGTTATGGATGCGTCAAGGATTTATGGGGCGTTACCGCAATGGTACCTGGCAAGCATATCATACAGAGGGCTTGCTTACATCCGTTACTTATAATTGGAACAGGGTCGTGGAGGTACAGGGCGCGCAATATGTGCTCAGTAACCAAACCCTCCCCTCCAAACTTTACCGCTCCGATGATGGCGGTGACCATTGGACGTTTGTGCGCAACTTTGATGGCTTTTGCTATTTGAGCACCGATGTGGATCAAAAACGCCTGTTGGTCGTTGCATACGTAAACGTAAATCCCGAAGGCGTCTGGTATTCGGATGACTCCGGTGGTTCCTGGGCGATGATTCCCGGGGCACCTGGCGCCAAAGCGGTACTTGTAAAAGGCGATACCATCGTTGCGGTGCAGGACGGTAAAGTGTTCGCTTCCACCAACCTGGGCCAACAATGGCAAACCAGCACCCTCACCTATCCGGTAACGACCAACCTGAATGAAGACTTACTGAAACTTTTTTGGCAAGACAACCGATTGCTCTTGGCTGCCGGAAGTGATAACCGGGGAAATGCGTACCTGAGCTTTGACCTGGGACAATCTTTTTTACCCGTTTTTCAATACGATCACATTTATCAGTGGAATGATCTCCTCTTTTTTGTAGATCAAGGCGTAACGCATGTTTCCAAAAACTTGGGCGTCAGTGGTGTGCGATTGTCGAATAATGATTTGTTTTTCCGACAATCCTATGTCGTAGCGGATGGTTTTTTGTATATCTCGATGATAGAAAGCAGCAGCAATCTCATTCTTGACGAAGTGGAGCGCACCGATTTAACGCCCATCCGGGACAGCTTGCAAAACAGCGCAGGAGGCTTCGTGAAGGGCCAGGTTTTTCTGGATTATAATCAAAATTGCATAGAAGATGCGGGCGATACGCCACTTTTTGGACAAGTTTTGGTATTTCAACCGGGAAATCATATTGCTGTTTCCAATCCTGATGGTTCGGTGTATCGCACTTTGCCGGCGGGAAATTATACCTTGGAGGTTGCGCTACCATCCTTTGTAGCCACCAAT
>CAIVGO010000277.1 GCA_903905445.1 uncultured Bacteroidota bacterium | reverse complement strand
GTGTTTGAGGTAATCAATACTGATGCTGCCTTCGTAATCGCGGCCGCGCATTTGGATGTGTTCGACCAGGGTGGGAATAGAGGACCGCAGGTAAATCAGCAAATCAGGCGCCTTGATTTGGGATATAATCGACTGGAACAAGGTCGTATAGTTTTCAAAATCGCGGCGTTCCATCAGGCCCATATCTGCCAGGTTGGGGGCAAAAATAAATGCATCCTCGTAAATCGTGCGGTCCTGGATCACCGTTCGGTGGCCCTGTTGGATGCGCAACATTTGCTGGTAGCGGCTGGAAAGGAAGAACACCTGGAGGTTGAACGACCAGCGTTTCATATCCATATAAAAATCAGAGAGATAGGGATTGTTTTCCGTATCTTCATAATGTACATCCCAATTGAAGTGGCGGGCAAGTAATTCGCAAAGCGTTGTTTTCCCCGCACCGATATTGCCTGCGATGGCCACGTGCTTAATCATGGTCTTGTTGGAGGGTAAACCTGAGTTGATCATAATCGTTTTTGGTAGTACAGCAAATTTGTGGACAAGTGCGGGTCGTGCATTGGTGCTGACGACGCCTTGCATCCGGTTATCGGCACGAAGGTATAAGTTCGCTTTCTGAGATACTTTGAAAAATCTGGTTTTTTATCAACATTTACTGAACGTTTAACGAACAGATCACCCTATTGAGCGGGTAATATGGGGCAAACTTCGATCCTTTTTTAGTTGTTTAAAAAAAAGCGTTTATTTCGGCCATCTTTTATCAAATGCACCTACCATGCTGATATCCATTCGCAACCTGAATAAAACTTATCAAATGGGCGCCGAAGTTGTGGAGGCCTTGAAAAATGTGTCGCTCGAAATTGAGAAAAATGAATATGTAGCATTAATGGGGCCTTCCGGTAGTGGAAAATCGACCCTGATGAACTTGGTGGGCTGTTTGGACTCCCCTACCCGCGGTGAATACTGGCTCAACGGCATTGAAGTAAGCACCATGGATGATAGCGAACTTGCCGAAGTACGCAACAAACAAATTGGATTTGTATTTCAAACCTTCAACCTGATGCCCCGCCTTTCGGCCCTCGAAAACGTTGCCCTGCCCCTGGTTTATGCAGGTGTTCGCAAAGAAGAACGGCTTGATCGCGCACGGCAGGTGCTCGAGTCGGTTGGTTTGGGCGATCGCGTCGGACATAAACCGAACGAATTGTCGGGTGGACAGCGCCAAAGGGTGGCCGTAGCCCGGGCCCTGGTAAACAATCCAGCCATTATTTTGGCCGACGAACCGACGGGTAATTTGGATACCAAAACGTCCTACGAAATCATGGGTTTGTTCGAAACCATTCATCAATTGGGCAACACCGTTATTTTGGTGACGCACGAACAAGATATTGCGCAACATGCACATCGAATTGTACGCCTGCGCGACGGCCTGATCGAGACGGATATTGCCAATGAGGATATTATTCGCGTGCTGACACACGCGTAAGCGACAAAATGAGATAACACACGTCATCCCGAATTTTGGTGGAAACCAGAATTCGGGATTTTTTATCCATTTACCGAACACCCATTGGGCAACGCGACGACCTCGTGAGAGGTCGAACATTTGTAGAAAAGATACAATGTCCGAACCCACACACGACTTCGGAGAAGTCGAACATTTGTAGGTCGAACATTTGTAGGTTAATAAGGCGCAAAATTGGGATTTAAATAATGCAGGAATAAATTCAAACTAAAGATCTCAAAAAAGAAACATTTGATTCCTTATTTCCTGATTTTATTACGCCTACTTACGTTTAATTCTATAAATAAATGGCGTAAGTCTATTTTAGCCAATCTTTATTGCAAAATACAAAGACAAGCAATGTATATTTGCCCGATAAGGCATGCAGCGCAGCATGCCGGAATCCGCAAACAATACGCCGCAGTATGTCAAAGAATATCAGTGCTTTATCTGGCCGCAAGGGAATGGCGGAAAATTTGTTTGAATTGCTGGGGCGTAGTGCCGAAACTACCGGCAGCGCTGATCCGGCCGAAATGACCCGGCTCGCTGAAGCATTCCTGATTGGGTCGGCCAATGTATATGGCGCGTCCAGTTTTTATGATTTTACCCGCCCCGAAAATAAAGGCAAACAAGTGTACGTCTGCAATGGCTCCGCCTGTTTGACGGCTGGCACACAAGACGCTGTAAAACAAGCACTTGGCGCGCATTTTGAAGAACATGAAATTGGTGAAATGTGTTGCCTGGGCCGTTGCCACGAGAACAAAGCATTTTTTTATAAAGATCATAACTATTCGGGTGACGCGCTGGAAGCTGTTGCCGCCATAAAATCGGATAAAAAGGTAATTTCAGATCAATATCACACGGCCAGTTACGGCACCCCGGTGTTGATGCGCCCTTTTCCCGGCATCGAAACCTATTACCAAACCCTGCAAAAGGCGCTCGCACAAACACCGGAAGCAATTTTGCAGGAGTTAACTGTAGCGGGCTTACGCGGGCGCGGCGGTGCGGGATTTCCGATTGCCTTCAAGTTAGAATCGTGTAAAAACAGCCCCGGCGCACCTAAATTCATCGTTTGCAACGCCGACGAAGGCGACCCGGGGGCATACAGCGACCGGTATTTACTGGAACAACAGCCCCATTCCGTGTTGCTGGGCATGATCATCGCTGGATACGTCACGGGCGCGCAGATGGGTGTGCTATACGTACGAGGCGAGTATCCGGAAGTATTTCCCATTTTAGAAACAGCACTACAGGCGTTGCGCGATCGCAATTTGATCGGTTCGAACATCCTGGGGACCAATTTTGCTTTTGATTTTAAAGTGATTCGGGCACAAGGCGCTTACATCTGCGGCGAAGAAACGGCCTTGCTCAACTCCATCGAAGGGCAACGCCCGGAAGTGCGGGTGCGGCCGCCCTACCCCACCCAGCAAGGCCTGTTCAACCTGCCAACCGTCGTCAACAATGTAGAAACCCTGGCTTGTATTCCGTTTATCCTCGAACACGGCGGTAGCGCTTTTGCAGCCATCGGCGCTGGACGATCAACTGGCACCAAACTGGTTTCGCTGGATGGCCATTTCAAGCGTCCGGGCATCTATGAAGTAGACATGGGCACGTCTTTATCCTTGGTATTCAATGAATTAGGCGGCGGCTTTCGACACAGCATCAAAGCGATGCACATCGGCGGACCGCTGGGCGGACTGGTACCGGTACATAAAATTGCGGATTTAAACATTGCATTTGAATCTTTTGCCAGCCAGGGTTTTCTGTTGGGACATGCCTCCGTGGTGTGCATTCCTACTGATTTCCCGATGATTGAATATTTGGAACACTTATTTCAGTTTACCGCCCACGAAAGCTGCGGCAAGTGTTTTCCTTGTCGATTAGGCTCCACCCGTGGTTACGAATTGTTGCACAAAGCCCGGAACAGCGATTATAAAATAGACCCCGAACTGCTGAATGACTTGCTGGAAACCATGGAAACCGGTTCTTTATGCGCACTGGGCGGGGGCTTGCCTTTGCCGATAAAAAATGCGTTGCTTTATTTTCAGGAAGAACTTAAAGTTTTTTTTAGTTGACAGGCAGTTACCTGAGGTGTCACCTCCGAAGGTTACCGCCCGAGGTGTCACCTCCAAAGGTTACCACCCGAGGTGTCACCTCCAAAGGTTACCACCCGAGGTGTCACCTCCGATGGTTACCACCCGAGGTGTCACCTCCGATGGATACCGCCCAAGGTGTCACCTCCAAAGGTTACCACCCAAGGTGTCACCTCCGATGGTTACCGCCCAAGGTGTCACCTCCGAAGGTTACCACCTGAGGTGTCACCTCCCGAGGTGTCCAAACAACTAACAACTAACAACTACCAACTAACAACTAACAACTATTTATACATGAGTACTGCCATTTCAAAATTCGCCTACATCGACAACATCGCCCACGAAATCAAAGAGGGTGAAACCATTTTGTCGTTTTTGAAACGGGTTTATGGCAAAAATGCGGTGCCAACACTCTGCGATGCGCCTAATTTAGATCCCTATGGCGCCTGCAGGGTGTGCAGTGTAGATGTTGCGCTCCAGCCGGGCGGACCAACCAAGGCCCAGGCTTCCTGCCATACGCCGGTGATGCCCGATACTTATATTTTTCCAAATTCAGCACGCATCAAAAAGTTGCGTAAAAACATTGTCGAACTGGTGCTTACCGACCACCCGCTCGATTGCCTAACCTGTGAGGTGAACAACAATTGCGAATTGCAAACCGTGGCAGCGCAAGTGGGGGTACGCGATGTGCGGTATCCCGAAGGCAAAAACCACCTCGACCGGAAAAAAGACCTGAGTCATCCGTATATGACCATGGATTTATCGAAATGCATCAATTGTTCGCGTTGTGTGCGTGCCTGTGATGAGGTGCAAGGCCAGTTTGTGTTGAGCATGGCTGGGCGCGGTTTTGACAGTCATATTATTAAAGGCTTGGATACCACCTTTGCAGAGTCGGATTGTGTGAGTTGTGGCGCTTGTGCACAGGCCTGCCCAACTTCGGCCATCAGCGATGTATTTGAATCAAAATCAGTCCAATACGATACCAAAGTACGCAGCGTATGCACTTATTGCGGGGTGGGCTGCAACTTGGAAGTGGCCGTTTCGGGCGGCACCATCAAATCC
>CAIVGO010000276.1 GCA_903905445.1 uncultured Bacteroidota bacterium | reverse complement strand
CGTTCGTCGGCTCATCGAGGATCAGGAAGTTGGGGTTTTTCATCAAAATGGTGAGCAGGTACAAGCGCCGGCGTTCGCCCCCGGAGAGTTGACTGGCATACACCTGTTGTTGGGAGCGGCTGAACAGGAATTTTTCCAGCAATTGAGCCGCGGTGAGTTCTTTGCCTTTTTCGAGCGGAATTACATCAGCGATATCGCGAATTACGTCAATCACACGGCGATCGTCGGCCAATTGGATGCCTTCCTGGCGGTAATGGCCAAAAATGATGGTATCGCCCACCACGACTTTGCCGGTATCGGGCGCAATGGCCTGGGTGAGCAGTTGCAGGAACGTAGACTTTCCGGCTCCATTGGCGCCCACGATGCCCACGCGTTCCTTCCGTTTGAATTTATAGGAAAAATTTTCAATCAGTTTTTTCGGTCCGTACGACTTGCTGACATTGTGCAATTCGACAATTTTGCCACCCATCCAGTTTTCTTTGATCTGGATGCTCATTTCGTCTTTTTTGACTTTCAGGGTATCGTTGGTTTCCTTCCGTTCAAAATAGGCATCCACGCGGGCTTTGGCCTTGGTGGTACGGGCTTGCGGGCTTTTGCGCACCCAATCAAGTTCGTTTTTGAGCAGTTTATTGGTGCGTTCGTAGGTGGTAGCTTCCACTTCTTCGCGCAGGGCTTTTTTCTCCAGATAATCGGAATAGTTGCCCGAGTAGCGCCGTAATTGTCCGCCTTCCAGTTCGATGATGCTATCGCACACATTTTCAAGGAAATAGCGATCGTGCGTGACCATAAACAAGGTAACGCCGGGCTGTTGGAGGTATTCTTCCAGCCATTCGATCATTTCCACGTCCAAGTGGTTGGTCGGCTCATCGAGGATCAGGAAATCGGGTTCTTCGAGCAGCACTTTTACCAGGGCGACGCGCTTTTTTTGTCCACCTGACAACGAATTGACCTTTTGTTCGAAGTTGGTCATGCCGAAACTAAACAGCGTTTCTTTCACTTTCGCATCAAAAGACCAGGCTTTCAGGTCGTCCATAAGTGCCATAGCATCTTCGAGGGCCGTACCTTTGTCGCTGGGATGGGCGAGGGCGTGTTCGTATTGCTGCACGGCCTTCACCATGGGGTTTTTATTATCGAGTACCGCGCCGAGCACATCCAAACTGGGGTGAAAATCGGGTTCCTGGTCGAGCCAGCCGATGCGGATGTCTTTGCGGAGGATAATCTTGGCGTTTTCGCCTTCCGAGCCTTCTTTGCCGGCAATTACGCGCATGAGGGTACTTTTACCGGTGCCGTTTTTGGCGATCAGACCGATTTTTTGTCCTTTATCGATGTGAAGAGAGAGGTTCCGGAACAGCACTTTTTCACCGTAGCTCTTCGTGACATTTTCGAGTGTTAAAAAATTCATATATTGGTATCAGACGGAACGTGCAGAGTCTGTGCGCATTTACTTGTTAAAAATGCAAAGGTACGACGAAGCGCGGGCGATTGGGGTGCTTTTATGCAGGATCTTGCACAGGAATCGGATGGTTTCGGAGAAAAAACGGAAATTCGCCCCCCGAAACAGGCGTTTGGCTAATAATGTGCTTAAAAAACGGCCTGTTTGGGTTTTTGCAGCGTTTAAAACCGCAAAAAATTATTCATTTTTTCAAATTATCGGGCAACGTTGTCTTTGCCATCCTGCTATGAGTCGTAAAAATAAATTGCGCAAATTTGCTGAAATCCTTTCGTTCCCGAATGTGTATGAGTGTTACAATGTGCAGGAACCATCACTGGTGGGGGCCAATATGGAGCCGGTAGAAATGAAAGGGGTGTGGCACCGGGATCATTTTAAAAACGACCACCCGATTACGCTGGAGTTGGCGTGCGGGGGCGGTGAGTACACGGTGGATTTGGCGCGGCGTTTTCCGGAGCGCAATTTTATCGGTATTGATATTAAAGGCAACCGCTTGTGGCAGGGCGCTAAAAATGCGTTGGACGGCGGACTGCACAATGCTGCTTTTTTGCGCACACGTATTGAGGTGTTGAGTGCGTTTTTTGCCCCCGGGGAGGTTTCGGAAATCTGGATTACTTTTCCCGATCCGTTTCCGCGGGAGAGCAAGGAGAACCGCCGACTTACCTCGCCCATGTTTTTGGAGCGTTTTCGGGAGGTGTTGGTTCCGGGTGGATTGGTGCATTTGAAACACGATGATCCGCATTTTTTTAGGTACAGTTTGCGGGTGATTGAATCCGACCCGCGTTGTACCTTGCTGTACGAAAATCAGGATATTTATGCCACGCCGATGTTGTATCCGGAATTGGGGATCCAGACGTTATACGAGGGCAAACATTTGGCGGCGGGTAAGACCATTAAATACTTGCGTTGCACCATTTCATAAGCATATCTCCCTTTTATGGAACACAACAAGCTGGTTTTTGAAACCTTTGCGCAGGGTAAGCTGCTGTTGAGCGGCGAATATTTCGTGCTGGATGGGGCTTTGGCCTTGGCGTTGCCGGTGCGATTTGGGCAGTCGTTGCGGGTGGAGACCTGGAAAGAACCCGCCAGTTTGTCGTGGACCAGTAAAAACGAGGAAGGCGTGGCTTGGTATTTGGCGGAATTTGCCTTGCCGGATTTGGAAGTGCTCACCGATACCGATCGGAAGATATCGGATAATTTGCGGGGCATTTTGAAGGCTTGTCAGCAGCAGAATCCGCATTTTTTGGATGGTAAAACGGGGCTTAAAGTATTGACGCAGAACAACTTTCCACGCAATTGGGGTTTGGGCACCAGTAGTACGTTGATTGCGGCGGTGGCGCGTTGGGCGGAAGCAAATCCGTACACCGTTTTATTTGAAACGATGGGTGGTTCGGGCTACGACCTCGCGTGTGCGTACGCGGAAGGGCCGCTGTTGTATCGTTTGGAGGGCCAAACGCCGGAGGTTAAACCAGTGGTTTTTGATCCGCCGTATGCCGAGCACTTGTATTTTGTGTATTTGGATAAAAAACAGGATAGTCGGGCGGGGATCTTGCGGTACCGGAATTTGGGCAGTGGCACGGCTGCTAAAGTTGCGGAAGTTTCTGATTTGACGCGGCAAATGTTGGCTGCAGAAGATTTGGAGCGCTTTGAGCATGTAGTGATCGCGCATGAACAATGCATTGGCGCTGCGTTGGAGTTGCCGACGGCCAAATCCCTGTATTTTTCGGATTATTGGGGGGCGGTAAAGAGTTTGGGGGCTTGGGGGGGAGATTTTGTGTTGGTTACGAGTGCGCGCGGGGAAGCGGAGACGCGGGGGTATTTTTTGGAGAAGGGGTTTGGGGTTGTTTTGGGGTGGAAGGAACTTCGATTGTGTGAATAGAAAATATCGAACACCGAACACCGAATATCGAACTCCGAAATAAGGGGGCGCGCAACCGGTTTAGAAAATATCGAACACCGAACATCGAACTCCGAAATAAAGGGGCGTTGCCTTGGGCTTTTAGTGGTTGTGAAGCCAGAGGTACCGCGCAACTTTGAAATTCGGTGTTCGATATTCGGTGTTTTTTACCTGGTTTTCACTTAATGAGATGCTTTATTTAGGCGTTTTGATAGGTGGCGGCGGCACATCCTTCGAACTGATCATTTTTAAAGTATCCAAGTAAGGTCCCATTGAAAAACTG
>CAIVGO010000275.1 GCA_903905445.1 uncultured Bacteroidota bacterium | reverse complement strand
CGATTTGATGTGATATTGGCCGTTGGTATCCTGTTTGCCGGCTTGGTCGGAACAGCGCGCCTCGCACTCAAGGCGCACACCACCACCGAGTTATACATTGGGTATGGGGTAGGTTGTATTTCAATTTTAATTGGCCAAGCCTTGGTGTAAATTTATCTTTCCAGCCAGGCATTTAAGTATGCATGGTATGCCTGAAAGGTGTCCAGGTTGTTGTGCGCACCACCTGGGATGGTGATAAACTGATCGGTGGGCTTCAAACTTTCCTGGAGTTTTATCGCAGAAGCATATGGAACCACGCGATCTCGGGTTCCGTGAAAAATCAAAACAGGCATCCTCGCTTGCGCTACAAAAGTATGGTTGGGAAACACCAAATTAAATTGAACCGGGATGTCCTTACGCCCAATATGACTGGCAATCATACCTTGAATGGTATCAAATGGTGTTTCCAGGATCAAATATTTTGCAGCAACATGTGCCGCCAGGTAACTGGCCATGCCTGAGCCTAAGGAGCGACCATATAAAATAATGGTTTCCGGGGCATAGCGTTCCAGGAGCCATTGGTACATCAATTGTGCATCCTCCAGGAGTTGCGGTTCATCCGGCAGCCCGCCACTTTTGCCATAACCACGGTAGTCGGGTACAAAAAAATCATATCCCAAACGGGTAAATGCCTGGTGCATAGCCCCCCAGCGCTGCAAATTGTGGCGATTCCCGTGAAAATAGAGCACAACACCTTTGGACCTGGGTATTTGGGCCGGAAAAAACAAGGCATTGAGTTGAACACCGTCCGGGGTTTCAAACCAGTGTTCCTGGAATGGATGTTCAAAAACAAACAGGTGGTCTTTTGCAAGCGGGGTAGGCCGGAACAAAAGTTTTCGTAAAATAAAATCGCTGATGTTCATCGGCTTAATCCGTTGGCGGCTGTTGCAAATGTGGGTTATTTTGATGCCGTTCGCGGTCGCGCGCCGTTTTTTTGGCTAAATTTTGTTCCAACGCGGCGGTTAAGTCAATACCGGTTTGATTGGCCAGGCAAATCAACACAAACAACACATCGGCCATTTCATCCGCCAGGTCATGCTGGGCCGTAGCAGCCGATTCGCTCGACTTAAAAGACTGCTCTCCATAAATACGGGCCATCAAACGGGCCATTTCGCCCACCTCTTCCATTAAAATGGCGGTATTGGTGAGCTCTGAAAAATAACGGATGCCGATGGTTTTGATCCACGTATCTACGGTGTTTTGTGCTTCCTGCAGGGTCATACTATGGGCAAATTGATAAAACTTGTGCGTTGGGAAGAAAAAAGGCTATTCGCAAGGCCAAACATAATCGGCCAGCGGGAATTGTTTTTTCTGAAACGAAAAATGCCACCATTCGGTTCGAATGCCTTTAAATCCGACCGATTCCAGGGTTTTTCGCAATAAATCTCTGTTGGCAAGGATGGTTGCTGAAAGTTTGGTATAATCCGTATGCGCTTTTTCACCAAAGAAATCATACGGTGTGCCCATGTCCAATTCCACGCCTTTTGCATCCACGATGGTAAGGTCTACGGCTGCTCCCCGGGAATGCATGGAGCCTTTGGCGGGCGGTGTCACGTAATCAGGGTTGGGTACTTTGTCCCAAAGGCGCTGTTGATAGGGGCGGGGCCGATAACAATCAAACATTTTCAGGCTATAACCCTTTTTTTGGAGTATTTCCTGGGCCTCCGCGAGTGCTTTGGCTGCTTCAGGGCGCAAGAGGCAACGCGCACAATCGTATATTTTTGCTTTGGTAAAATTATTGGGGGTCGCATATCGAATATCGAGCCTTATACTGGGCGCAAGGGTCGTTAATTCAATAAAATCTGCCCGAATTTCAGATTTTGAACCAGGCTTGGGGTTTCTAAGCACAGGCAGGGTGCTGGTTGGGACTCCTGATTTGTTGTTTTTTTGGCTTGATTCGTTTATTTTATGTTCCACAGGTGCCTTTTCGGGCGTGTCCTCCAATTTTTCCGTGGGTTTATCGGCGATGGGAGGGATGTGGGTGGAAACCGAATCCGTTTGAATTTCCGGGTTAGGTTGTTCAATAATAGGCAGGTCTTTTTTTGCAACAGGAGCCTGTGGATCATTTTTACAAGCCGCGGTCGCAAACAACAGAAGGTACAATAGGACAAGTAACCGCATGGCACTTCTTTTGGAGGGTAAACAGGAATTTATGCGGGATAAGCAACAAAATAATAATTGAGTTGCTTGTAAAACTGTTCACTGAATTCAGCGCGGGAAAATGCTGGGGATTGTTTTAAAAAGCCATCCAACAGGTTGATTT
>CAIVGO010000274.1 GCA_903905445.1 uncultured Bacteroidota bacterium | reverse complement strand
TCGAAATACCAGGATTCCTTCACCCGGAAACGCTTAACGTTTTCCCAATTGATTTCGTTTTTCACAATTTGCACCCGTTCCTCTCCCGTCTGTGGATCGAAAACAATGATGGTGTCCTCTTTGTACATCATGCTCGACACATCATCCGTACTCAAAGGTTTGGTAAAACGATCATCCACCGTGCTGTACACCCGCATATCGCCTTGCAGGGCAGCGTCCATCAGAATTACAAACAAAGGGGATTCGGGTGCGACAAAAGGTTTGTTCATCTTTTCGCGGGTGTCAATGACCCGCCAGATGCGTTTTTCCCAGAAAATATCCGCTTCTCGAATGGGCGCAGGTTTCAGGGTGTTTCGATCGCGGATGGTCGAGCGGGTGGTAATGTCATCCAGCGGTGCACTTTCTGTGGCGATTTCCGATGCAACAGATTGTGCTCCAAGCAATTGGACGCATAGTAAGCAAGTCAGGAGCGCGCAATAGCGTAGCCCCTGAAACGACAAGTGGTTTGTCATGTTTCAGTTGTGTTTAGTAATTTTGTTAAAAAA
Source organism: uncultured Bacteroidota bacterium (assembly GCA_903905445.1). GTDB lineage: Bacteria > Bacteroidota > Bacteroidia > Chitinophagales > Saprospiraceae > M3007. The sequence goes on along the minus strand of CAIVGO010000274.1, from coordinate 16,353 downwards.
AGAATGGATAAACCCGTGTGAGGCAAGAGATTAGCGCAAAAAGACTAAAGGTATTCCAGGGCTACCACGAAGCAGTAACCAGGCAGGTTTTTTGGACAAATAAAATAAAGGGAATCGGGTTGTGGGAACAACAGATTGCAATCGTTATTCAAAACGCGAACGTGCAAACCGTATTTTAAATGTTAAGAATTTTAACAAATAAAGCGGGCAAAGTCCAATAAGTTGCCAAATCTAAAATGGATGTGCATTTTTTGCAATTCCTCGACCTCCTCTTGTTTGCCATTGATTAATACGGTGCGCATGCCCAAGGCCTGTCCAAAGGCCATGTCGGATTTGGAATCACCCACCATCCAGCTGTTTTCAAAATCAATTTCGGGAAATTGCTCTAAAGCCAGCCAGGCCATGCCGGTAGCGGGTTTTCGACAAGGGCAACCCGCCTCGCTGCGGTGTGGGCAGGTATAAATGGCATCCAGTCGACCGCCGCTCGCCTGGGCGATATCGCGCAATTTCTGATGCACGGCATCCAAATCCTCCAGGGTCATCAATCCTTTGCCAATGCCTGCCTGATTGGTCACGACTACAATGCGTTCAAAACGCGCCGCCAGCATGGGAAGGGCGGTTTCCAAACCGGGGGTAGGTATAAACGCATCCGGGTGTTGCACGTATTCGCCCGGCATCCGCACATTGAGTACGCCATCGCGATCGAGGAAAAGTGTATCCATACAGGCAAAGGTTTGGAAAAAAAGCGAAAAAGTTCAATCTGAACCATTTTCAAAATTAAATGTTTTGACACCGATTCTCATACGAACACAACCTGATCCATGCATATCGCGATACTTTCCAGCAGCACCCGGCTTAATCGGCAGTCCCACCGGGTAGCCTTGGCCCTACAACAAAACATTGAAAACCAAGGTGCTCATACCGCTTCGGTGCTTGATTTGGCGGCTTATCAGTTTCCCATCATGGAGGAAGTATTGCAGAAACTCCCCAATCCGCCCGCAGGATTGGCCGAGTTTGCACATAAGGTAAAATCAGCAGACGCCTTTATTTTCGTTTCGCCTGAATACAACGGCAGTTATACGGCAGCCCTGAAAAACGCGGTGGATTATTTGAAAGAGTCTGAATTCAACAAAAAAGTAATTGGTGTAGCGTCCGTCACCTCGGGCAGTATGGGGGGCATGCGCGCGGCTTTGGCCATGCAGCAATTGGCATTGGGGGTGTCCGGGTACGCTATTCCGCAGATGCTGCTCGTAGGTCAGGTGGCACAGCGCTTTGATGAAGCCGGGAATTTATTGGATCCCTTGTTTGAAAAAAGCATGCACAGTTTTTTGCAGCACTTTATTTGGCTGGCCGAGGCGGTGGTGGAGAAGAAAATGAGTGTTTTAGCGGGGTAAAGTGCCAAATACTACTGATTTTCCAGATCTAAAGCATCCATTTAAACCTGGAAAATCAGTGCTGGGTTCAGTTCCTATTTCAAGGACTTCTGAAGTTCTTCATTCATCCGTTGAAAATCTGGGCGTTCGGCTTTTTTCGCTTCCTCCCAAGATGCTTTGGATGTTTCTAAAGCCCCGGCTTTATCATTCAGTGCTTTTTGGATTCTTGCCTTGTAATACAACATCCAAAAAGCGGTAGGGTTACTTTCCAGCGCTGTATTCATCCATACCAGCGCCTGTTTTAAATCTTTCCCATTTTCGAAGTAGTAATTGGCTGCATTCACCAGGTTATTCGGATTTACTTTGGTGTAAGTCTCAATCGACTTCATCGCTTTGGCATCAAAATCGGCAACAATAGGCACTTTTACCGAAGTATTTTCCCATAGAAGTTGAAGATTCGCCGTTTTCCCATTTTCAGATAAATCCGCAATTTCGATGGTGAACGTTTCAACCTTTTGGGTTAATACTTCACTTTTAACTACTACCCGCGCCTGATCCTTGGCTTGGTCGTAATCCTCGGTATTTCCACCCATCGCAACATCTTTGTATAAAATGACCGTCCATTCCAATGCGCCGGGAATAGATAACAACAAATAGGTGCCTTTGGGCACACTTGCACCACCAAAGGTAACATCATCGCTGAAGGTAACTTTTGAGCCGCTGTTGGCCGCAGTACGCCATAGTTTGCCAAAAGGAACTACACTTTCGGGCGTGGAGCCGAAAATTTTGCGGCCTTTGCCCTTTGGACGTGAATATTCCACTTTTACATCGGTGAGGCCTACTACGGTAGAAACTGTTGCGGCAGGACTAGGTTGCGGTAATTGCATTTGGGCAAACGATGCCTCGTTCATTACAAAAAAACAGGACAAGACAAAAAAGAGCTTTTTCATTGGATCGCTTTAAAAAAATGACAGTTTAGGTTGAAAATATGGGATATTCCAGTTCACAAAATTAAAAATACCCCGACTGTTCATTTGTTTAAATCTACTAAATATGCAAAAGCACCATCTATAAACAGGTTTTTTAGGTTCAATGACACTTCAACCATGGAATATCGCAACCATGCCCCATCGCAACCATGCCACATCGCAACAATGCCTGTTCTACAAATGCACGTCTACAAATGCCTGACTTCTCCGAAGTCAGGAGGGCGTGATTCATTTCGTTTACGCGGTTCCACAAATGCATGTTCTACAAATGCATGACTTCTCCGAAGTCAGGAGGGGGTGATTCATTTCGTTTTCGCGGTTCTACAAATGCCTTTTCTACAAATGCCTGTTCTACAAATGCATGACTTCTCCGAAGTCAGAAGGGTGTGATTCATTTCGTTTTACAGTTCTACAAATGCACGACTTCTCCGAAGTCATGATAGAATTACGACTTCGGAGAAGTCATGCATTTGTAGAACATGCATTTGTAGGACGTGCATTTGTAGCAAGACGAAATAAATCACGAAGCACACCCTTCTGACTTCGGAGAAGTCATGCATTTGTAGACACTTGTAGACATGCAATTGTTCAACATGTATTTGTAAAACCTGCATTTGTAAAAAAATCAATTTCGGTGAATTTATACATTTAATTTTATGTAATTGCTATCTTGCTTTTGCGACTGTACATTTGTACCCGTTAACCTATAATCACATTCATAAACCTAATCCAACCCAACATGCCAGACGTATTTTCCCAAATATACCTCCATGTGGTTTTTTCACCTAAACACCGCCAAGCACTCATTCAACCAGAATGGGAAGACCGTCTACACCGCTACATTACGGGCATCGTACAGGATAAAGGGCATAAAATGTTGGCAATTGGCGGAATGCCCGACCACATCCATTTGTTCATTGGCCTTAAGCCGTCGGAAGCAATTTCCGATTTGGTGCGAGAAATTAAAAAACGCACCAATACGTTTGTCAATACCGAAGGCCTCTCGGCTTTCCCTTTCGAATGGCAAAATGGATTTGGTGTTTTTTCGCACAGCCGTTCACAAATAGATGCTGTTTGTAAATACATTTTGAACCAAAAAGTACACCACCGTCAAAAGACGTTTCAGCAAGAGTTTCTAAAGTTTTGTGAAGATTTTAATATAGAAATAGGTAAAAAACAACTGTTTGATTGGGTAGGTGAACTGGATTAGACGTAATTTCCGTACTCAGGCACCTGATTCATCGCGTTTTTATTTATATTCAATAGTCCAATTCAAAGAATCCAGCGTGCTTTTGGAAAGATCATATCTTTTCAGAATATTATATTCCGATCTTATTTTTTCCCAGGGAACCTGATCAAAGGTGTCGCGCGAGAAAAAAAACAACATGATCGGTCTTGGATCCATTTCAAATGAAGCGAGCCATGGAGCATTTAAGTCTTTACTACTATTGGCATAAAGTAATGACAAATTGTATTGCTGAATATCCGAAAGAGGTTTACTTTCGGATATTGTTGTATCAGGGTATGGGTATGGACTGAAATCAAATAAAATATCTTTATTGGTTTTATTAACCAAAATAATTGTGGAATCAGGTTTTATTTCACGACTTGGTGGGCATCCCATTAGAGATAAGACAGACAATAATACAATTCCGAAAAGCAATTTTGATTGTGTCATTATTTTTTAAATTTAATGTTTTAAAATGCTGAAAATCAAGCCTGGCAGGAATCCATAGCTATAACTAATTGGAAGATCAGTCCAGTGAAAAGCGGAAGACGTGGGGTTAGTTGATCTGTTAACATCTCTAATTCGTGGATTGATATAAAGACTTCCTATTATACCCAAACTACTTCTCCCTGTTATAAAAGAAGACTTATCAAAAAAAGCATCACTAGTTTCTTTATATCCCTCCTTTCCGCTACCCGCATGCTTGTCAAAATAATTGGCCGCTAATTTACTGGCACCTGCTTCGTACCAACGGGTTTCATGCAGCGAGGCACCAAACAATGCATCCACCACGTAATAATCTGTTAGGCTGGGTAAGGCAATTGTTCTAAAATAAAAAGTTCCAAATCGTTGACTTTGAATATAGTGGCCATACTCGTGTACAAATAGATGGTCTCGCCAGTCTGGTGTTAGGCCTTTAGGCCCAATGATATAATTTCCTACCGTAAATGCCCCGTCATCAAACTTTGTACTTAAAACAGTAACACCATAGCGACTATTAACTTCAGTTACATTGCCAATATAATTGGTACCCAAAGATATTCCAAGGCCAAGAGCGGTTTGAAACGATTGCCATGTAAACCTGGAGACCAGTTCGAAATATCTTCCAAAAAAGGACTTGTTTTCATCTGTTTTGAATAAACCAGCCCAAATTCTAAAATCTTTCCTCGCAAGTCCATTTGCTCTCTCAAGCGCATGATTAAATCTTTGGCTGGAGGATTCAAAAAAACCAAGACCAAATCCAAGAATCCATACATCTGAAATAACTAATTCCCCATCCGGATCTGTAAAGCGCAAAGGATTATTCAATGCATAACTGTACCGGTTATAATTTTGGGTCTAATTGGGCGTCTGTATGTGATTGTCTGGGCTTAACATACGTCCTACTAAGGGGTCATATATACGGCCGTTCATATTGATGAGCGTAAATTGCTACTGCTAATATTTTTAGTACTTGCGTAGGTCATGGTAACCGTGGAAAGGTTTGATTATAAATCTGCTAACAAACCTTTCAAATATACACCCCAAAACCAATAGTTGCCAAAATTAAAAATGCAATTTGTTTAATATCAACAAAACAGTGTTAAACCACAAATGCTTAATGTTAAAATTTTGCATTTATGACTTTTTTATGGTAAGTGTTGTTGTGGCAACCTCATAAATTGCAAATAACAATCTGTTTGCAAGCATAATGGACAACACCACATCTTAGAAAGTTCCCAGGCTAAAACCGTCCCCTAAAAATCTGTCCCCAACGCCAAATGCAAAATCGGTTTCTGCACCACCCGGGTTTCGATGCCCCAGCCATAGTCGGCCCGTAAATACATGCCAAAAATGGTCGCGCGTGCCCCCACGCCGTACCCGGCCACGAGCGGATCGCGGAAATAATTCACTTTTACGGTTACCACGGGCGCTTGTCCCACCGGCCCATCGGTCAGGTACACAATATTGATCGGGTTGTCGCCGCCATACGGACTGCGCCCCTGCCAGGCGGAGCCCACATCAAAGAAGCCGACAAGTTGGAAATTACGCCAAAAATTGCCCATCACCGGCTTGCGGGAGAAATATTTAAAAATTGGAATCCGCAATTCGGCATTCAGCAAGGCGTGGGAATTGCCATTTCGGATATTCTGGTTGAAGCCGCGTATGTTGGATGCCAGGGTCTGGAAAGCAAAGTTTTCGCCCTCCGGCAAGGGAATGTTGTTGTTAAACTTGGGAAATAGCCAATTGTCTACACCACCCAAAAAATACAACATCTTTTCGGAGCCAAAGGAGGTGCCTGCCGCAAACCGCAAGGCCAAAATGGAGCGCTTGTCGAGCGGCTGATAATGCCGGGCATCTATACCGATCACGGTCATGAAGCCTTTGTTCAGTTTTATGCTAAAATTGGGGTCGGAATTGATATCAAAGCGCTTGACGGATTCGACCCAAACCTTGACGCGGGTACCGGTGCGCAAGTTCAAATCCACATCTTCGGTGTTGTCATACACGGCGCTCAAGCGTATGCCAGCACGTTGTTCGGCATAATTGGGCGCTTCCAGGGTGGCATTGTTGGTGCTCAAGGTAATGGCTTTGTCTTGCCGCAAGGTGGCCATGGCCCGCACGCTGAAAAAAGGATCGAGTGGGTAACGCAATTCATATTGGGCCAGTACGGTGTTGGTACGCACCTGGGAAGGGTCCTGGGCGCTGCCAGGCAGACTTTCATCTACGGCATTGACGACCGTTTTGCGGTACAGGGCAATGCGTTTGTCCAAGCGTTTCTTTTTATTGTCGAACCACAGGTAATATTCGGCGCCATTGAAGGTAGTCGGCAAGCGAAAACCGGCTTCCACGACATAATCTTCCAATAAATCCTTGAAGTTAGCCCTTAACAAGACGCCAGGGGGCGGTGTTTTGAAGCCATCCGGCGACCCGGCATAACTATCTAAACCGCCAAACAGAAGGTTGTTGTCAACGGTGGTGGAAATATAATCGGTGCGGAAACGCAGGCGATAGGGGATAATGCGGGATGGATTGAAGCGAAGCACGCTGTTTTGTTTGCCCATTTCTACCCAGGGGCGGGTTTGCAGGCGTGGCGCATTGCCGGGCGGGAACAACATCGAATCGGCATTCAGGACCGCGCCAGGCGTCAAAGCAGGCTCCACAGGCTTGGGTGTGGTGGCTTTGGGTTTAACCGCTGGGGCTGGTACTTTCAAATACTCGGGAACTTGAAAATACCAACCGGGTTGAATCACGGGAACGGTGTCTTTCCGCAGGTTTCGGTCTTCCGCTGGGCCAAGTTTGGCTGTATCGTTTTGTTGCGCTTCCATCAGCTTGGGTTGCAACGGAATGGGGGCACCAATCTGATTGAGTTGGATCTCGCGTGCGCGGGTGATGCGGGCCATTTGGGTGGCGGTTGGATCCGATTTGCGCACATAAAACAGGGTTTTGCGTTCCCGGCGCATCACTTCCACCATTTTTCCGCTTCGAATCGTACCGTGTAGTTCGGTGAGATTTCGATCGTAATTGGTTTGGTTCCAGGTTTTTGCCCGTTTTTTATACACAGGCATAAATTTTATGCTGTCAATTTGGGTCGAGTCGATGTTTTTCAGCACCGTATCGATGGGGGCTAAAAACACCGAGATGCGCGCCAGGGACCATTCCCCGAGATTTTTAGTATCCAGGGCTTTTATTTCGGCACCATCTTTTAAATATATAATCGCCTGGTTGTAGGCTAAATAGGGTATCAATTCGCCTGCCGAACGGTTTACAATACCATTTTCTGCGCTCAAAAAAGCATAATGGCTGCTGTCGATGCTGATCGGATTGCTTTCGTCGGTAAAGGGGGTTTGGGTAATTTGAATGAGTTCGGGGCTGCGGGTTTCCAAATCGAAAAAGAAAAGATCGAACCGGCCCAAAGGCAGGATCGAATCTAATTTTTGAAGGGAAAGCGTATCCGAAATGCGGTTACTGGCAAATAAAATGCCTTTATGACCATCCAGGTGGGCATAAGAAGCATCCAGATCATCCCAAAAATCCTGGGTAATACGCTCGGTTTGCCTCGTAACCGTCCGGTAAATAAACAAGTCTGAATAGCCTTTCACGGCGGCGGAGAAGACGATTTCGGTTGGACTGATATGGTCCATGCTAAACACCCGCTGAAATTCGGGCGACAGGGCGCGGTGTTCCCGTTTGCCGGTTTTTACCTCTATTTGCACCAATTTAGGCTGGTCGCGTTGTTCCACCAACACACTTAGGCGCTGGTTATCGGGATTCCAGGCTAATTGTGGATAATTATAATCGGTGGTTTGGAGGGCGTTGCGCACGCCGCCGCGCATTAGGAGTTTGCGTTTTCCATCCGATATATCGGCTACGTACACCCGCCAGCTGCCGAGGTTATTGCTTACCCAGGCGATTTTTTTGCCGTCCGGACTGATTTTTACGTGGTAAAGTGGGCGTTCTTTTTTGTTTTTAACCGCAAACAAGCCTTTCTTCTCGGGTAGTTGGTGCTGTTTTTTTTCTTCCTCATACCGGTTGATAAAATAGGTCAGCAGCGCATCGGTAGTGCGTCGGTATCCGCTGCCCAGTACGTACAAAAAGCCAGCGTCAATGCTGCGGTTGATGCGGGTGAGGTAAAGCAGGTTGCTGATGGTGCCTTTCCCATAGTGGAGGCCGATGTAGTACCAGAAAGCCTGGCCTGCCAAACGGGGATGTGCTTTTGCAAAACGATCAAAATTGGCGAATTTTTTATGCAACAAAATGTCGCGCAGTTGATTATCCACTCCGGCATTCCACTCTTCTCCGCAGTAAGCGCCTAATCCTTCCGTGTACCAGCCGGGCAAATTGAGCAGCACCGCATTTTGCACAATTTCCTGTAAATTAGCCCCATACAACATCGAATTGATCAGCACACCCGCCACACCTTCGCGGATTTGTGCGCGCAAATGCCGGTGGTCGCCATCAAAATACACGAAAATTTTATTGCCTACTACTTTCGTCTCGCCTGCGCGCAGGAGAAACAGGTCGTCTTCGCCAATATTGCTTTGTTTCAGGTCGGTGATGTCGCTAAACACCAGCATTTCAATTTTATCGGTCATTTGGTGTTCCAGCAATTGCTGCACCATGGGGAAATCCAGTTCGGCCGTTTGCAGGGCAGCCTGGGCCACATTGCGGGCATCGCCATACCAGTAGGTGGTAAAACTGTTGGTTTCATACAGCAACCAATCGTCAAATTGATGGTGGTATTGTACCCGGTTTTTACCAAAAGAGGTTTGGGAAGTCGTTTGCGCGGCACTCCAAAACGGGGAGAGTGCCCAAAAAATCAGAAGAAAGGGTCTAAAATAGTCAATTTTGTACATGAGCCGCGCCAATTTGCTGTAAATATGGGGCATTTTCAGGGTTTGGCGCAAGTGAAATTCGGCATGGGGTGGCAAAAAGGGGAAATACTACGAAAACAAGTCGTCTAGGAACAACTGATTGGTTACGGCCATCAAGTAATGTTCGTTGATTTGGCTGTATGTTAATTTTAATCTTGCCAAATTAAGGTGTTTTTAGGCTAATTTGACAGCATAATAATTTTTAATACTTTAAAAGTAATGCATAATCAAGGTATTGCAGTGAAAAGGCTGTAAAATTATTGGCTTCGTAAGACAAATGCCCAAAAATTCAAAACGGTTCAAACAAACAATCCATATCCAGGGCAACATCCACGGTGCCGAGGCTATGCTCGTTCGAAACAAGCGGGAAGGTCGTCAAGAGCGTAAAAAATACTTGTTTGGTGGTGTGGGTCTCGGCTTTAAAAATAGCCGTTTTGAGGCGAAACGTGTCGGCTTGTTCTTTGGTTACGGCAAAAGGTACTTGGTAAAACTTAATTTCGAACAGGTTGATGGCCTGATCGTTTCTATCCAGCAATAAATCAACTTGAATACCACGCCCCAATACACTTTTCTTCAGGTAAAACGCAGAAGCCTCGCTGTAAATGCCAGCGATTCCGAGTGCTTTTTTGATCGCAGGGACGTGTTTCAGGCAAATACTTTCATAAGCATATCCGCTCCAACTTTTCCACGATTGGGTTTGAGCAAGTTGCTGCCAGGTTCCGGCCCCTTCACTGCGTTTGTTTTCGATAAATTGCAGGTAAAACAGCGAAAACTCATCCGTCAGGCGATAACGCAGTTCCTTTTTCTTTTTACCAAAAGCATAATAAGCTGCAACAAAGCCCGAATTGACCAATTCTTCCAGGATATTGGAACTGCTGCCTCCATCTGAAAATCCCGTTTCTTTCAAGATCTCTGCCCGTGTCAAGCCCTGCCAGGTACCCGCCAGGGCTCGTACCATCCGAATATGATGTTCGGCATGGTCAAAAAGTGCGGGATATAATTGTAAAAATTCTTCGTGCAACAAGCCTTGTGGCGAAAAACAAATTTGGTCAATGTTTTGGGTGGCTGTTTTGCCCACTTCCACTTCTTTTAAATAATGGGGGATTCCGCCCATCGCCATATAGATTTGTATTAATTGGTAGCGATCCAATCTTACGCCTCGGCTCTTTAAAAAAAGTTCGGTTTCATACAAATTGAAAGGCGACAAGTGAATGCGCCGGGTAATCCGATTGTGCAATCCCCCTTTGTCGCGCACCACGTTGGTAATCATCCAGGATGCAGCAGAGCCACAAATCACGATCACTACATTGTTTTGAGAAGCCCAGCTGTTCCAAAAAAGCCCAAAAGCCCGTAAAAATTCCGATTTTCGGGCAGCCAACCAGGGAAATTCGTCCAAAAAAACAACCGCTTTTTTATTTTTGAAATGCGTTTCCAGATAAAGCACCAACATTTGAAACGCTTGTTGCCAGTTAACGGGTGCGCTAAAAGGCAACATCGGACGTGCGTGGTAGTTGAGTCGATCGGTAAAGTGCTGCAATTGTTCGCGTACCGTGCCGTGTTGAATACCGGTTATCTCAAACCCGATCTTGTCGGCGTATGCTGCCCGCACCAAAAAGGTTTTCCCCACGCGGCGGCGACCAAAAACGGCAACCAATTCGGCTTCTTTGGATTGAAACGCTTTGTCCAAAACGGCTAATTCTTGTTGCCGTCCTACCATTGATTGCTGCATAATCGCTTTTTTTATAAGGAAATGATGCAAAAATACACATTCCGCTGAAATTAAACAACCAAATCTCAGCGGAATGTAGCAATAAAACACACATTCCGCTGAGTTAAGACCTTTCAATTTAAGCGGAATGTATGTTTTTAAACCACATTCCGCTGGGAAACACATCTTAAAATTGAGCGGAATCTTTTTTGGGTTGGTTTTTGAGCTGTTTTATGGCCTTGCGTGGGCATGGTTCTATATTACTGCGGCAACGTTTAGTTCAATGTAAACCAGCACGCCTATGACGGCGATTTCCGCTAAAAAGTAAATAATCCCGAGGTAGGTATGCAGTGGGAGATAAATTATTAAAAGGCATAATGTTAAAATACAATAAAGTAAATTGGCTATACTGATCACCCTGATGTACAAGGTCCAATTGCCTTTTAGGAACAAAAAACAAGTTGCTGAATAGATACAAAAACAAGCGGCTATTGCTGAAAGATAATTCAAGATCGTTTCAGGTGTTCCAAAATATGCGTTGAAATTTTTTAATACGACAAACAAAAAAAACGCAGAAAGCAGCGCGCCTGCACTGTCTGCCAAGAAAAGCGTCCTGGGGTTTTGGGTTAGTTGGGTTATTAGTTTCTTTATCATAGGCTTTGATTTTTCTTTAATCAATTGGTGTTTGCTGCGGGCACGATGTGCCAACGCTTAGGAGACATGAAAGTGAGTGCAAAGATAGCGGCGCATATTATTGCGTATGATTTTGCAAATAAGTGAGTTGTTGCATCTTCTGAGAAGGTAAAATCAAGAATTCCTACCATGTACACTGCCGCAAGTTGGTAGTTCCAGTTGCCTTTCAACAATTTAAGTCCAGCCGATTCAAATCACACTTGTAACTAACCGGCATCATTTACATTGATGGTTTTTCATTCTAATTTTACAAAAAAAGGGATTGTTGTTTATCTGCATTTACTTCGGGCTAAGCAAGCAAATATACGGGTTGAAACGATTTGAAACTCCTAACAGGTAAGCAAAGCATTATCATTGTAAAGAAAGTTAAACAATACAGTTTTGAATAATGCGACAAAGACTATATACAACTTTTACCGTTTTCTTAATTTGGCAAATGGCCGCTGCTCAACCCGTCGCTTTTTTTCTCAAAAGTAGTTTGTTGCACTCAGTTTCCGGATTTACGGCCTATTCTGACTGTGCTGTGGACATGAATGGCGATCAGCTTGACGACGTAGTACGCATTGGGAACAAAGGCCTTTACATTGATTATCAGCACCATGATGGCTCGTTTTCTCAAAAATTCTTTTCGATCCTTATTCAATCGCCGCCAAGTTGGAGCATTTGCGCAGGCGACCTTGACAATAACGGCTATAATGACTTGCTCTTTGCCGATAGTGCTTCTGTCTCTTTTGTAACCGCCAATGAAATCGGCAGTGGATATAAGGAAAACGTGATGGCTTCCACCATTTTCTGCCAACGCTCCACCCTCGCCGACATTAACAACGACGGCTGGCTCGATGGCTTTGTCTGCGACGACGACGACCAGTCCATCCCGTTTAGGAACGACGGTCAGGGTAATATGAGCCCCGACACAAACCTCATCCACACGGCCGACCGCCCCGGTAACTACGCCGCTATCTGGACGGACTATAACAATGACGGCGACATTGACCTTTATGTCACCAAATGCCTGGGTGGTGCTCTCCCGGGCAATATCAACCGCACAAATTTGTTGTACCGCAATAATGGGGATGGATCCTTTTCCGAAGTAGGCGCTTTGGCAGGGTTAGACGACAACGCACAGTCGTGGAGCACTGTCTTTGAGGATTTCGACAACGATGGGGATTTCGATGCTTTCATTATCAACCATGATTTTCAAAACCGCCTGTTCAGAAACAATGGGGACGGTACTTTTACCAATGTTATTGCTGCTTCCGGTATCAATGCCAACGACCTTGGCGCGTTTGAAAATGCCTCCGGCGATTTTAATAACGATGGGTTTATAGATATTTATTCTGACTTGCAAAACGAGCTGTACCTCGGCAAAGGCGACCTCACTTTTAGCGGGCAGGATGTGCCTCTAAAAGTCGGCGCCATCGCCGACCTCAACAACGACGGCTTTCTCGACCTATACCACAACAGTCAGCTTTGGTTAAACAAGGGCAATAGCAACCACTGGCTGAAAGTAGCGCCCCTGGGTATTTCCGGTAACCGAAACGGGATCGGAGCGAGGATAGAAATTTATGGTGAGTGGGGAATGCAGGTCAGGGAACTGCGCTCCGGGCAAAGTTATACACCAATGAGCTCGCTCAATGCTCATTTTGGTTTGGGTCAAAACGGACATGTAGATTCGCTAAAAGTACGATGGCCATCGGGTATCGTGACGACGCTCGAAAATATTTCCGTAGACACGCTGCTAGTGGTGCCGGAGGTGTCATGCCTGCTCTCATCTTCTCTATTGAGCATTGATGGCGACACGAGTATTTGTCCCGGCGATACGACACAATTACTTGCCCCGGATGGTTTTTTAATCTATTTGTGGTCAAACAATCAAACAGGGCAATCCATATCGGTTGCCCATGAAGGCAATTTTTTTGTCATTGGTATGGATAGCTCAGGCTGCGCCTCTTTGTCGCAAACAATTGAAATTGAATTGGTTGAAGATGTTTTACCAGTAATATTTTCGCCGAAAGGGACTGTTATTTGCAAGGGAGACACCCTCATTTTGACTGCTTCATCCAGTGAGCATTACACTTGGTCTGACGGCACAACGGATATACAAACCCTCAACGTAACAGAAGCTGGCATCTATACGGTAGCGACGGATGCGATTTGCTTCCAAGGACAACGTGTGTCGGCCCCCTTCGAAGTCATGGTATTGCCCTCATTGCCTCCTTTAGTCTCGGATGTCGTTATCGGACAAGGCGACTCTATCCTACTTACAGCGATGGGCGAAAATTGCCAGTGGTATGAACAGGCGAAAGGTGGCAATCTGCTCGCCACCGGCCCGATGTTTCAGACCATGCCGCTCAGCCAATCCACCACTTATTATGTTGAAAGCCACCATATTTATCCAGGTGAAATCCAGTTTGGTGGAAAGCTGGATACAGCTGGAACTGGCGGCATTCCTACTCAGAGTGGTTACCTTTTGTTTGAAACGTGGGAGCCCTTCAAGATACACTCCGTGACCGTGTACTTGCCACCGGGAGCACCTTTGGTAAATCGCTTTGTACAACTTTATAAAGGAGACGCGCTGGTGGCGTTCAAGCAATTCCCAGTTCAAACAGGCTTGAACGAACTTGATTTGAACTTCGACGTGTCTGTAGGGCAGTTTTCACTCCGATGCCCGCTGGGCAAACTTTGGCGCGATACCGGGCAACTCAATTATCCTTATCCAATCGGTGATGTAGGGCAAATCACGTCTTCTTCTTTTGGAGAAAATTACTACTATTATTTCTACAATTGGAAAATTCAAAAGCCGAATTTCGAGTGCGTGTCGGAACGGGCTGTGGCTAATGTATCTGTTACGGGCATCTATGAGCCAGTGAATGCTCCACTATTGAATGTATTCCCCAACCCTTCCGATGGGTTGTTTTTTGTTGAAATTAAAGATGCCTCAGCGGAGGCCACTTTTTTCAGATTACTGGATGCAAACGGAAGTGTATTGCTTACACAGTTGTTAGTCAGTGCGCACTTTTTCCAACTTGATCTCAACAAATTACCGGCGGGATTTTATCTATTGCAGGTTTTTGGAGATGTTTTTTTTCAAACAAGAGCGATATTAAAGTACTGAAAGCCCTGGCTTACCTATGGCAAACGGGTGACTTTTTTCGCTCTTAATCTAATGCTAAATTATGAAAAATAGATTCCTATTTATTTGGATCAACTGCGCTTTGTTATTGGGAACCGCTCCATTTGCCAATTTACATGCCCAGTGCGAGGATTTTATGGTCGATGTTATAACTGACCCACCATCTCCTTATTATACCCTGTGCCCAGGAGAAATTATAACGTTGACCAGCATCGTAAGTGGAGGGACAGGACCATATACTTATTTGTGGGGAGATGGTTCAACAGGCCCAAATACCACGGTCACACCACCATTTATTGGCGATATCTCTATAGAGGTTACAGATGCCAACGGTTGTATAGCATATAATCAAATCCATATAAAAGCATATCTTTGGTTCGTGGATATTACCTATGACGGTCACACGTATTGTCCGGGTGACTCAATGGAATTGCTTCCTTATCCTGTTTTTCCGCCCGGTACGACCTTCTTATGGTCAACCGGTGATCCTACCTACTCAACTTTTATTACTGCTTCTGGAACCTATTCTTTAACGGTAACTAGTCCGAATGGGCAATGTACCGGGACCGCTACGGAATACATTGAAATGTCTTTTTTCCCAGCCCCTGAACCCAATTTAATAGGACCTGCCGTTTTATGCTCTGGGCAAAGTGGCACTATAGAAATTACAAATGCAGCCAATTACACCAGTTTCCTATGGAGCAATGGAGGAACCACTTCAAGCATTAACATAAGTACTCCTGGAACCTATTCGGTCACTGTTACTACTGATTTCGGGTGTACTTCTACCGGCAGTATCACAGTGAACAGCGGCAATTCCAACATTACGATCAATGGGAATACCAGTCTGGTCACTTCTTGTTCAGCCCCCAACGGCGCCGTTGACATAACACCTTCACCAGCAGGGAACTATACCTATTTGTGGTCAAACGGAGCCACTACCGAAGACTTGGCTAACCTCAGCGCCGGGACCTATACCGTCACTGTTTCGGAAGGTGAGGGGTGCAGCTCAACGGCCAGTTTTACGGTTACCAACAACACACCAGCCCCGCCCAGCATCACCACAATCATTACGCCGAGCACCTGCGGTCTGTCCAACGGCGCGGTAGACCTCAGCGTTACGCCAGCAGGCGCGTACACGTTCTTGTGGTCGAACGGGGCCATCACGGAAGACCTTTCCGGCCTTTTATCTGGTACTTATATTGTCACGGTTACCGCCTCTGCCAACGGCTGCACAGCCACAGCCAATGCAATTGTGCCGAACAACAATCCTCCCATCAACGTCATGGGGAACACAAGTCCAGTCACTTCCTGTTCCGCCCCCAACGGTTCCGTTGACATAACTTATTCACCAGCAGGAAATTATACTTTTTTATGGTCGAATGGAACCAGCACCGAAGACCTTAGCAATCTTGCCGCAGGGGCCTATACTGTCACCGTTTCGGCGGGCGGGAGCTGCACTTCGTCGGCCAGTTTTACGGTCACCAGCAACACGGCGCCGCCCGTTCCCAATACAAGTATTACCGGGACTACCTGCGGCCAGAGCAACGGCGCGATAGACCTCAGCGTCGCGCCCGCAGGCGCGTACACGTTCCTGTGGTCGAACGGAGCCAGTAGCGAAGACCTTTCCGGGATTCCCGCAGGTACTTACATGGTCACGGTTACCGCCTCTGCCAACGGCTGCACAGCCACGGCCAATGCAATTATGCCGAACAACAATCCTCCCATCAACGTCATGGGGAACACAAGTCCAGTTACTTCCTGTTCCGCCCCCAACGGTTCCGTTGACATAACTTATTCACCAGCAGGAAATTATACTTTTTTATGGTCGAATGGAACCAGCACCGAAGACCTTAGCAATCTTGCCGCAGGGGC
>CAIVGO010000273.1 GCA_903905445.1 uncultured Bacteroidota bacterium | reverse complement strand
TTTTGCGCTACAACACCAATGCCGACAGCGCCCGGTATGCAGCGCGTTTTTCGGAAGTGCCTGCCGGTCAGGGAAATTATGTGCAGGTACTTACTGCCGCGAATGGTCGGGTGTTCCGCTGGGTTGCGCCCGATCCGCTTACTTGCCAGCCGACAGGCAATTACGAACCAGTCGTGCGCCTCATTGCCCCCGAACAGCGCCAGTTGTACACCCTGGGTACCCAGTTACAACCCGTAAAAGGCAGTGCTTTACAGGCAGAATTGGCCCTCAGCAGCCGCGATTACAACCGTTTTTCCGCCTTGGATGATGCGAACAATCAAGGACTTGCTGGCTATTTAAGTTATAAGCAAACCGTACTGAAAACACCGGGAAAACAAGGTTGGCTGGCCTCTGTGCAGGGCAATTATGAATACACTGCCCGCACATTCCAGGCGCTGAACCCTTACCGTGCGGCCGAATTTGTGCGCGACTGGAACACCAACACCGCCCAAGATACCGCAGCAGAACAGCTGGCCAAGGGCGGTTTGAATATCCAAAAAAGCGATTGGGGCAATTTGCGTTACGAATTTGGCACGTTTAACCGCAAAGGCGTTTACGAGGGACAGCGCCATTTCGCCCAAATGCGCCTCCAGCAAAAAGGGTTCGAATGGATGGCCGAAATCAACTTGTTGCAAACCGACGGACGCCTGGAATCCAGCCGTTTTTCACGTCCCAAATTAGAAATTTCAAAATCCTTCTTTTCAGGAAAAGACAAAACACCCCTGGTAAAAATTGGCGTTTACGCCGAACGCGAACGCAACGAACGGTTCCTGAATGGCCGAGATACCCTCAGTTTGACCAGTTTTTGGTACGATTTATACCGCGTTTATTTTCAAACACCCGAAACAAACAAGGCCTGGCAGTTGAATGGCGCGATCAGCCAACGCAACGACTATTTTCCGGTGGATCAATATTTCAGGCAAAATACCGCAGCACGCGAGGGCAACCTGAATGGTCGGTGGAATGGCATTCCCAAAGACCCGCGTACCCAACCCACGCAAAACCTCAGCTGGACCGTAACTTACCGGAACTTGCGCATCCTTGCCCCCGAATTGACGACTTTGAAAGCCCAGGAAACATATTTGGGCCGTATTGACTATACCATATCGGCCTTTAAAAACGCTTTTTCACTCACCACGGGTTACGAAATTGGGGCTGGCCAAAGTCCGAAGATTGCCTTCAATTACATCAAAGTGAATCCCGGCGAAGGCCAATATACCTGGGTAGACCGCAATCGCGATAGTTTGCTGCAAATTGATGAAATGGAAACAGCCGTATTTTTGGATCAAGCCAACTATGTGCGGGTGGCCGTGACAACTACCGATTATATTCGAACCAACAACCTCGCCTTTAACCAAAACCTGCGCCTCGAACCGCGTTTGATCTGGGGCAGCAAAAAAGGCTGGAAAAAAACCTTGAGCAAATTTTCGACCCAAAGCACTTTGCAAATTAACCGACGCACCATTGCCAGCGCGCAAGCAGTCCAGGCCTGGAACCCGTTTCAGGGAAATATTGTCGATACCAGCTTGGTCACACTCAGCTCTGTCGTTCGAAATGTACTCTTTCTCAACCGCGCAAATCCGGCCTGGGACGCTTCCATTACGCAAAGTAACCAGGGCAATCAGGTAGTTTTGACCACCGGTTTTGAGCAACGCCGCAATTCCGAACTGATTTTGCACGGACGGATCAACATCGGAACCAAATGGAGCATTGAGTCCGATTTGAGCAATGGCGTGAAAACAAGTGACAACCAGACCTTCAATAACCGTGATTTTAACATCGTGTATCAGGCAGCAGGCCCCAAAATTTCCTGGTTGCCCAGCCGCAGTTTCCGCATGGCGTTTAGTGCGCAATACCGCGACAGCAAAAACAGCGGCGAGGGCGGCGAAAAAGCC
>CAIVGO010000272.1 GCA_903905445.1 uncultured Bacteroidota bacterium | reverse complement strand
TGCCGATACGCGAAGCCAAAGTAACCGGTAAGTTCGACCATTTTGCTGCATTGGTCAGGTTGTAGGCTAATTCAAGGGTGCTAATTTGTGCAGATGTTAAGGAAGCTTTGAAATCATCGGCCAAACAAACAATTTTTTCCAAACCAGACAGACCATCACAGGTAAAACAAGTTGTGCCATCTTTGGCAGCGGTGTGTTGCCATGTAAAAGCAGCCAATAGCAAAACTACAAGCGCCGCTGAGCATAACAATTTAAATTTCATATAAACAGAATTTTAATGATAATTTATCCTTCCTATACCTGCACGATAAAATCCTGTTTGGGGTTGCGTATCGCAGGCAAATATTTTTTAAATTATAACAAACCTCTAATATTCAGGCCATTTACCCTGCAATTTCATCACCCGTTCTATAATATCTCGGGCACAACCGGCGCCACCAACCAATGGAGAAACATAATCACAAATATCCATGATTTCCGGCATGGCGTCTCCCGGACAGCAAGGCAACAATACCTTGCGCAAAACGGGCAAATCAGGTAAATCATCTCCCATGTAGCAAATTTCATGCGCTGCAATACCTGTGCGTTGCATGAAAGATTGAAATGCTGTCAATTTATCCCCTATACCGGAATAATATTCTTCAATACCCAATTCAGTAAGACGTTTTTTTACCCCTTCCGATCGTCCGCCCGTAATGATCGCGACAGGATAACCCGCACGAATGGCCCATTTGATACATTGGCCATCGCGCACATGCATGGTGCGCAAAAGTTCGCCCGCTTCTGTTACCAATACTGTATTATCGGTTAGGACCCCATCCACATCAAAAATGAAGGCACGAACGGCCTTCATTTTATCGAAAATATTCATTAACTCTAAAGCAGGATACGCCATGGTTATTTTTGGTTTGAACGCCACTCATACACCCATTTCGCCTGAATTTGCTCCAAATGCCCTTCGGTAGAACCTTCGCGGGTGCCTTCGAAGTTTGGAATTTCTAAAATCCAATCCAATAATTCGGTAAACCGAATTCGGTAAATTTTACTTTCCGTAAATTCATCGCCAAACTTGTTGTACAAAGCCATGGCAATATCTTCATGGTCTTCCCATGCAATGGGCATATTATCAAAATCTTGAAAAGACATTGTTTGTCAAGTGTTTATATTGGGTAAAAAAGCAATTACAAATGAATAACTTCGCCATAAGCCGCTGCGGTGGCCTCCATTACCGCTTCACTCATGGTTGGGTGCGGATGGATGGCTTTCAAAATTTCGTGGCCGGTGGTTTCCAATTTACGCGCCACAACTAATTCAGCGATCAGTTCGGTAACATTGGCGCCAATTAAATGGGCACCCAACAATTCACCGTATTTTTTATCGTAAATCACTTTTACAAACCCCTCTGGCGCCCCCGCCGCTTTCGCTTTTCCTGATGCTGTGAATGGGAATTTGCCCACCAACAATTCATAACCGGCATCCTTTGCAGCCTGCTCGGTGTAACCTACCGATGCAATTTCAGGTACGCAATAAGTACAGCCTGGGATGTTGTTGTAGTCGATGGCTTCAGGGTGGTGCCCAGCAATGGCTTCCACACAGGTAATGCCTTCCGCGCTGGCAACGTGCGCGAGCGCCTGCGTAGCCAACACGTCACCAATCGCATAAATACCTGGTACATTGGTGCGATAGTATTCATCCACTTTGATAAATCCGCGATCTACAACTACGCCAAGATCCTCTAAGCCAATGTTTTCTGTATTGGGTGTAACACCCGCTGCGCTCAAAACCACATCACAAAGGATGGTTTCGGTTTTGCCGTCTTTGCGGTTTTTCATGTTTACTTTAATCTCTGCTCCGCTGGTGTCAACGGATTCTACGGCCCAACCGCCATATATTTTAATGCCTTTACGTGCATATAATTTGCCCAATTCCTTGGAAATATCAGCATCCTCGCGCGGCACCAAGCCTTGTTCCATAAACTCTACAATGCTCACTTCCGTACCAATGCTGTGGTAGAAATAGCCAAATTCGACCCCAATTGCACCAGCGCCTACCACCACCAAACGTTTGGGTTGGCTTTCGAGCGACATTGCTTTACGGTATTCGATGATCTTTTGGCCATCAATTGGAAGATTCGGCAATTGCTTGGCGCGACCGCCCGTTGCAACAATGATATGCTTGGCGGTGTACTCGGTTGTTTTACCCTCAGCATCTTTCACGGCTACTTTAGGACCAGCAACCAATTTGCCATCACCGAAAATCACCGTGATCTTATTTTTTTTCATCAAAAATTGTACGCCTTTGCTCATTCCATCGGCCACGCTGCGGGAACGTTTAATCATTGCATCAAAATCTGCCGTTGCTTCCCCTACTTTAATGCCATAATCGGCGGCATGGTGCAGATATTCAAATACTTGTGCGCTTTTCAGCAACGCTTTGGTCGGAATACAACCCCAATTGAGGCAAATTCCGCCTAAACTTTCACGTTCAATAACCGCCACATTCATACCCAACTGGGAAGCGCGAATGGCCGCAACATAACCGCCGGGTCCAGATCCGATAACAATTAAATCAAAATTCATCGTAAACGAGGTTGAAATTAGTTTGCAGGAAAAAATTTGGTTTGGGCAGCGCAAAGATACATGCTACCATATAAAACAGCAGCGAAACGACCATTTGCTTTTAAAAATGTTTCAAAACTCAAACGGTCTCTAAGTAATCCAGATCGTCGTCAAAGGTTTCACGCATGCCATACAAGGCCGAAAAAGCAATCAATAAACAAACGCCGCCAATGATATAACCCGCGCTAAGTACACTCCCAGTTACTGCTGCTCCTTTCAAATATTTAAAGGATTCATTGATCGGAACTTGCATGCCCCGGGCGAAATTAGGAACCGATGTTGCTACCGTAGAACGCAAATTCGTGCCAAATTGTTCGGCTCCAATGGTGACGAAAATGACCCAAAAACCCGAAGAAAACCCAAGTAATGCGTGGCTGCAATAAAAGGCTGTGCTGCTCGAAAAGGGTGCAGCCAGATAAACCAAGATTGCCACAGCATTTAAAGAAAGGAAAATTAACATGACTTTTCGGCGACTCCGCAAATATTGACTCAATAAGCCGGATGCCAAATCCCCTACGATCAAACCTGCATAACACGCCGCAATCGCATTTCCCGCCAAAATACCATCGAGCCCTTTTGCCTTGCCAAATTCGGGCGCAAAAAATACCAAAACACCTACCACAAACCAGGTGGTCGTTCCAATAAAAATACAGCGCAAAAAGCGACTCAAACGATCCCAACTGGTAAATAATGCGAAAAAATTGCCTCGACTCACCGCATTCCCCTGCCGATGTAATTGCTGAAAAATGCTGGACTCTGATACGCTGATGCGTAACAACAATAACAAAATACCCAAAGCGCCCCCTATAAAATAACAAATGCGCCAATCAAAACTATGCTCAATAATCCAGGCCAGAATCGCACCACTCAAGCCAATACAAGCCACCAACATGGTGCCGTACCCGCGTTTTTCTTTGGGCAACACTTCGGCAACCAGGGTAATCCCTACGCCCAATTCGCCCGCCAATCCAATGCCCGCAATGAAGCGAAACAAGGCATAATCGGCATAACCACTTACGAAGCCATTCATCACATTGGCCACCGAATACAAGGCGATGGAAAAATACAGAACAGATACCCGGCCGCGTTTGTCGCCCAAAATACCCCACAAAACACCGCCCAACAACATGCCCCCCATTTGCCAGTTTTGTAAAGACAAACCAATATCAAATGCCTGCTCTTTGGTAAACCCCAAACTTAACAAGCTTTTTTGGCGAACAAATCCAAACAACAACAAATCATAAATATCAACAAAGTATCCAAGCGCTGCAACAAGAACAGCAGCGTTTAAAATACGGGTATTCCCAAGGGAATTGGTGTTTTCTTTCATAAACAGGGCATGAATTGTGCGGCAAATTTAGTTTTTCCCGCGAAATATTACCTACAAACCCCGTTTATTCATCACACCCAGATTGTCTGATTGTGGCGCGACCAATGTAAAATAATAGCAAAACTTCCGTTTCTGAAAAAGTTCGTAAACCCGAATTACAGTTTTCTGTTTAACCTTTAAATCAATTTACCTTAACAAATTTAAACAATTAAAATCCAAAACAACATGAAAATCTTCATGAACAGTTCAATTAAATTCATGGCAATCGCCGTATTGATCGCTGCTTTGGCTACCGGTTTTGCTGCCTGCCAAAAAGAGCAAATTGCTGGCGCCGATCAGCCAAAAGCATCAGATGCAACGGGCTGGGTTTCTGACCGCAATGCGAATACCATTGTAGATATTGCGGTGTCTAACCCCGATTTTTCTATCCTGGTTGCAGCGGTATTGAAAACAAATTTGGCTGGTTTCTTGAGCAATGCTTCCTTGAATGGAACTGTTTTTGCTCCAAACAATGCCGCTTTCGAACAATTGCCTGCACCATTTAACAGTGCAGCATCAATCAGCGCGATCAGCAGCCCAAGCACCATTGCAACTTTGCGCCAAATCATTCAGTACCATGTAGTGAAAGGCCGTTTTAATGCTGCTCAATTGACAAATCCTGCGTACCCATCTTACAAAACGGCTGCTACACCCAACGACAACCTGTTGTACATTGGCCGCAGCGAAAGCAACGACGTATTTGTAAATGGAAATGTGAAAGTGATTGCTGCCAACATCCAGGCCGACAATGGCGTAATTCACGTGATCGACAAAGTGTTGTTCTTCCCAACCCAGGATATTTTCCAAATTGCTTTTTCTAACGGCAATTTCAAAGCGCTTTTGGCTGCACTGCAAAAAACAGGCTTGACCAACTTGACCATGACGCCAAAAATTGATGCAACTGTATTTGCTCCAACCGATGCTGCATTTGCACAATTGCCTGCACCTTTGAACAATGCTGCGAACATCCGTAACATCACCGATGCTGCTACCATCAACCTGTTGCGCAACGTACTCCGCTACCACCTGGTGGGAGGCCGCGTCTTCTCGGCGAACCTCCGCGAAGGCATCAGCGCTCCAACC